>AEVK01000142.1 GCA_000209515.2 gamma proteobacterium IMCC1989 | reverse complement strand
AATTCCACTCAGACTTATTCAGAGGTTCCTTAACACTTTATATTAGCAAAGCTGACATTTCATGCACATTGATCTGTTTGATCGAACGATCTTGTTGAATCTATGCCATCGACATTTTGTAAAGGTATTGTGATGCGAAACTCAGAAGAACGTTTTGCTTTACAACCTACCGACAACGAAGCCCCCATACTATCTATATAGGTTTTCACTACATCCAAGCCCACACCTCGACCCGCATGGTTATTCACTTTTTTTGCAGTAGAATAACCTGGCTTAAAAATCACTTTTACTAATTCTCTCGGAGTCATTTTTTCCACTTGCGCTTGGCTATATACCTGCTGCATAAGCAAATGCTTTTTAATCGAGGGAAAATCTATACCTCTGCCATCATCTTTTACAATAACCGTTATGGCACCTGCCACCTCTTTTACAACAATAGAAATAACCCCCTGTTCAGGCTTGCCCCTTTGAACACGTTTTGCAGGTTTCTCTAAACCGTGAATAATGGCATTACGCAGCAACTGAATAATGATATTTTTCACTACATTAAGATTTTCCGCAGGAATTAATGACTCATCAAACAGGGATAGGTCGAGTAGTACAGTTTTTTTATTATCTCGACTTATTTTATTAACCAGCTGCGTTAACGCCCTGCCCAAAGCCGATTCAGGCTTCACTTTCGAGGAAATAGGTGCAGGATGACTATTGTCGCGAGACATCGCCATCTCAGAAAATCGTGACATAAACAAGCGAATAGAGTCAGCAGACTTTGCTATGGCTGTCAGCTCAACCGTAATCGGTAGAAAATCATCGCCTTCTAGGTTTTTCTTGCCGTTTAACACTACTAACTTATCTTCAAGGGCGTGTAAGTTTTTTTCCACCATGGTCAAGTTCAACATAGAGGCTTCACCTTTTAAGGCATGAGCAATACGATTTATTTTATCTAACTTAGCCACAAAAGACGGGGAGGAATATACTCGTTTTTCTAACTCTTCGTTAATCGACTTAACACCTTCTTCTAACAACTGGATAAAATCAGCAAGCAATTGGGAATCCACATTAATTAAAGAAATAATCGACTCTGCCTCTTGATTTATTTTCGAATTGCTAACGGCCAACTTTCTTCTTAACTCCACGTTTTCAGTAATATCTTTAACCGAGACCATTAGATGAATGATTTTCTCTTTTTCAAAAACACGAGAAAAAGTAAACTCAAAAAAGTGATCACTTGAGCCATGTTTATTTGTCAGATTGAGACGAACTTCTTGCAAAGGGTTGAGCTCATCCATTAAGCTAGATTTCACTCTTGGATTAAACAATGAATCCACATAATCTTTCGCGACTAACAAATCATCATCCGATATTAGCGGGCTTAACAAGTCAAAAAATCCAACACTAGAAAAATCTTCTTGACGAAAAAGATATTTCATACTCGTAGAGTATTGAGAGCCAATTTCGTACTGCGGCGTTAATAAAAAAAGTCCATCACGGACAGTACGCATAATTTCTGACATTTCATCCTGAGATCGCTTTGCTTTTTGGTCACTGGTTCTTAAGCGCTTCAAAAAATGAAATAAAATAATGAAGAAGTTAATAACAGCAAGAACAATAGCAATACCTTGTACCATCCTAAGATTAATGGTTTTTTGGTGTGCTTTACTTTCTACTGCCACGGCAAACTCACTGACCGCCGCTAGCAGTTCGTCACCTTTTTCTCTTGAGTAATCCATAGCACGCAATGATTTTTCGATTAACTTATCGCGCTCAAGGGTTTCTGAGTAGTCTGCGTAAACCAAATCGCCTACCAAATTACGGTAAGGCTGCCACAGCGTTTCAGCCACGGTTAGATATTGATCACTTAGTGCTTGATAGCTATCATCCAGAAGTAGAGAATCCTGCCCCTGCCCTTCTCCTATCAGGCTCCCCCCATAAATAAATGCGTCTAACACTTCATCAAACTGCTTATAACTGATTGATAATTTTTGTTGGTTTTTTTCTATATCTCGACCCGCGTTTAAATCATCATGAATCAGTTCAACACTGTGAAAAATACGCTGGGTCAACATAGACTGACGATTAGCCAAGTGCATGGCTCGTGCATCGTCGGCGATTTGATAACTAGTATAAAAATTAAGCAGGAGAACACCTGCATCAAGGACGAGAAACACTGCAATCGCAGCAACTATTTCTTTATATTTACCAAACAGTGAGCGCCACATAATTGCCTTCCAAATCTAGAGCTTTGCAGAAGGCGCCACTGTAGTTTTAGATTATGACGAGAATGTGACAAAATTTTCACAAAGAGAATTAAGGTGACAATTATTTTATAAAGCAAGCAAAATAAAATAATCGCTAGGATAAAAACACCATATTCTTTTTTGGGGCATCGCTTAAGTTACCTCGGCACATGAACCTCCAGTTAACAACACATCCAATTCGTGCAACCTCTCTGGTGTTCCCACATCACACCAACCACCACCATAAACAGAGGCAGTTAATCGTCGCCGCTCAATAAAATATAAAAACACTTCCTTCAAAGGAAAAGCTTCACGCTTATTTGGGTACTCACGGATCATCTCAGGATGAATCAGTGCCATACCACTAAACGTATAGGACCGTTTATCATCATGCTTTAACGTGACAACATTATCATCGAGCGAGAAATCGCCCTGTAAATTATGCTGAGGGTTTTGCACTAAAAACAAATGCCCTACGGAAGCTTTTTTTTCATCACTATTAATGATCGACTTTGCGATGACAGAGAAATCGATGTCGCTCCACACATCACCATTCACTAAAATAAATGCTTCGTCATCTAAGAGTGGCGATGCTTTATACAACGCACCGCCGGTTTCTAAGGGATAAGGTTCTTCCGAATAATGTATCGACAAATTCCATGCACTACCATCACCTAATGCCTGCTGAATTTTATCCCCTAGATAAGCCACATTGATCACCACATCGGTCACACCTAAAGTAGAAAGCTGCTCTAAATGATAAACAATTAATGGTTTGCCTCCTACGGCCAATAACGGTTTAGGTAGGCTATCCGTTAATGGGCGCATGCGCTCGCCACGACCTGCCGCCAAAATCATTGCCTTCATAACCTATTTATCTCCCGCACGGGTATGATCTCGATACCACGGTTGTTTTATTGCTATTGGCAGTAGTTTTTTCTCAAACCATATAGCAAAGCCTTGGGCTTGTGGATACTGCTGCGCGACTTCTAAAACATAACGGATCACTAAAGGAAGGTCATTGAGATAACGTGATTTACCATCTCGCAGATTGAGACGTGCAAAAATACCCAACACCTTAATATGACGCTGCAAGCCCATCAAATCAAACCATTGCAAAAATTGCTGCGGCGACACTGCAGGTATCACGCCGGCATTATGTGCCATTTCTCCATAAGCCAAGGCCCACCGCTGGACATCTTTTGGTGACCAACGCACATAGCAATCGCGCAGCAGAGACGCTAAATCATAAGTAATCGGCCCCCATACCGCATCTTGAAAGTCAATCACCCCAATTTCAGCCGACTCTTGATACATCAAGTTCCGAGAGTGGTAGTCTCTATGTACCAGCACTTGCGGCTGCTCTAATGCTTGAGCGATCAAAACATCGCATAACTCATCAAACAATACTCTTTCTTCGGGCGATAAATCATAGCCGAGCAGTTCAGAAGCAAACCACTCGGGAAACAATGCCATTTCTTGTCGCAATAAGCGGTCATCATAGGTCGGCACTTTCAATGCTGATGCTGGTACTTGCTGTAATTTAAGCAACATAAACAGCGCATTGGCATAATGTCCGTCTACCGTATCTGGCGACAAGACATCCAATAAATCTGTGCTACCGAAACTCTCAATGAGTAATCGATTGTTAACACCGTCACATGCATAAATAGCGGGGGTGTTCACATGTTGACAGCGCAATATACTCGACAGCTCAGCAAAATAAGTCGCGGACTCGCTTTTCCCCGAATCTTGAGGAGCATCGACCAATAACGATTCAGGGCATGTATTCACGCGATAATATCGACGAAAACCAGCATCACCGGCAAGGGGGCTTAACTGCAAACCTTGCTCACTAAACCTTAGACCACTATTTATTGCTAGCTCTGTCGTCAGAGTATTTATCCATTGCGACAGCGACTCTGATAATGGCTCTGACAATGGTTCTGAGGTCGACTCTACTGATGCTGGCTCTACTTGCTTCATTTATGATTCCATTTTTATATCTGTGTTATATCTATTAGCCATTATTATTAGATGATTTTATATTTACTTGGCTCTAAACACCACGTACACACAATTTTACAGTAGAATTGCATATTTACATGGTTATCTCACGGACATCGCCAGTTTTAAGGCAATAAAGTAATGAGATAACTATATATAATCCGCAACACAATACGGAAATATTCACTTTTCATGCTAACCACCCCATTTCGCAGTACGAAAAATAACCGCCGTCATATTATGGCGCTTATCGCAGGAGGCTTGCTCAGCACGCTCTACTCTCCCTTGGGTCTAGCCGATCTTAAACAAACCCTTGACTGGGTAAGCTATGACCAACTAACTACTGAACAGCAGGCACAACTCCCTATTGGTAGCTGCGGGGCTTACATTTCTCCATTATCGGATATTAGTGATGCATTAGACACAAGCAACTCCCCAACCGAAACATCATCTAACCAAAGTGAAATCATCGAAAAAGATGGATTTAAACAGATCACCTTATTAGGCGATGTGATTGTTAAACAAGGGGTTCAGCAGCTTACGGCAAAGCAAGCCATTTATAGTGAGCAAACAGGGTCTATCACTATTGATGGAGAGCTTACCGTCAGGCAACCAGATTTGTTATTGATAGCGAATAAAGGCGTGGTCAATCAGAGAGAAAACCGTCTAGTCATTGAAGATGCCACTTATGTCATTCATTCCGCCAATATTCGTGGTAAAGGCAAGAAACTATCTAAAGATCAAGCCATTATCGACTTAAAAGGTAGTGAATATACTAGCTGTGAACCCGGCAATAACGATTGGGTACTCAAAGGCAGTCAAATAACCATAGACACAGAGAAGAACCAAGGCTCAGCCAAGCACGTTCGCTTAGTCGTTAAGGGCATTCCTGTCTTTTATTGGCCCTATTTGCGCTTTCCTGTTGGCGATGAAAGACAATCCGGATTTTTATACCCCACGATTGGCCTAAGTGATGGGGCATTGGACGTCTCCGTTCCTTATTATTTTAACCTCGCCCCCAATTACGACCTCACGCTAACGCCGCATTTTTTGCAAGATCACGGCACATTAATTGAGGCCAATGGCAGACATTTAAGCCGTCACTTTGAAACGGACATTACCTTAGCACACCTTAGTAACGACAAGGGCATTCTCAGCGATAGCGAACAAACTGACATATCTAGCGGTACAAAAACAGCGGCTGAGATAAATCCTTATAAAAACAAGGACCGCTGGCTAGTAAATGTCAACCAGAAAGGCGGTGAAGGGCAGCGCTGGTTTAGCACTATCGACTATAATGAAGTGAGTGACAATAATTATTTAGATGATTTTGATAGCTCTACCCTCAATACCAACAGCGAAGTGAGTTTAATCCAACAAATCACCGCTGGTTACCAGTTTGACCACTGGCGACTCGAAGTTAACAACCAGCAGTATCAAATACTTAGAAACAATATTGCCCGCCCTTATAAAGAATTACCTCAAATCACTTTAAACGGCGAATACTCTTTTCCTGATTACGCTTTTGGCGAACTCAATGTCGACTTAGACAATGAATGGGTTCGTTTCGATCACAGTAATGCGGATGATGCTGGAGATACCACTTTAGTCGGAGAGCGTGCTCGCTTTAAATATTCCGTAGAATTAGATAATACTAATGATGCTGGTTTTTTTAGACCACGTATACAAGCAAGGTATTTAGCGTACCAGTTAGATGCAAGCAAATTATCTAACGGCGCCAATAGCAGCCCCTCACTCATCGTCCCGCAAGCAGTTATTGACTCAGGCTTATATTTTGAACGTGACGGTAATGGCTATCAGCAAACGTTTGAACCTCGCTTACAATACTTCTACAGCCCTTTTAAGGATCAATCTGACATTACCGGCAGCGGGAGAAATATCGCATTCGACAGCTCAAATTTAACCTTCAGCTACAGCCAACTATTTAATGACACTCGCTTTTCTGGCGGTGATCGCATTGATGATGCAAACCAATTATCACTGGGGCTCACCACCCGTTTTATTGGTAATGAATCCGGCAGAGAATGGTTTAGCGCCAGCATAGGTAAAGCCTTTTACCTTGATGAACGCAAAGTCACCCTATCAGGCACACCTGATACAGCGAATAACTCTCTTATCGCTGGACGGTTTAGCTCTCAATTTAGTCAGCACTGGCAGCTAACTAACGATATTATTTATGACGATAATGAAGGAAACGTTGATGACAATACGTTGTCTCTAAAGTATCGAGGAGATGACAGTACGCTACTCAACTTTAGCCATCGTTTTTTACGTAACAGTGTCGCTGCAAATACATTAGAACAGTCAGAAGTATCCGTTATTTTACCCATAGCACAACACAGCTGGTACCTATTGGCTCACACTCAATACGATCATACTAATTCGCGCGACCTAGAACAGTTGCTGGGTCTAGAATATAATAGTTGCTGCTACAGAGCCCGCTTTGCCTACAAACGATTTACTGACGGCGTTCAATCTGGCAGCACTAACGTTGATTACGACGAAGGCCTTGTACTTGAATTTCAATTCTTAGGTCTAGGCGGAACGGGAAAACAATTTGATAACCTATTTGAAGATACCATCGATGGCTACGAGCAATGGCAAGCCACTTATCGTGATAACTAAGTTGCTATAAAAAACTATATTATTACATTATTCATTACATTACTAAGATACTTCTATTTATGTCCATTTATAAAAAAGCAAAAAAAGTTATCATAAAAGCCTCGTATATCGGTTTATTAACATGTGTACCGTTAATAGCTTTACAAGCACAAGCCAATGAGAATATTGATGGCATTATTGCGATAGTGAAAGATGATATTATTTTTGCTCAAGAGTTAGAGCAAAAGATTCATCAAGCCAAAATACGCTTACAAGCACGCAATCAAAAAACAGATGAAAAAAGATTACAAAGTCAGTTATTAGATGCTCTCATATTAGAAAAGCTCCAGCTCAGCTTAGCCAAACAAAATAACCTCGTCGCTACCGATGCAGAAATAGATAACAGTATCGCGCAAACAAAAGCACAACTACAGAGCAACGGGGCTTCCTTTGACGATTATTTGGCTGCACAAAACCTATCGCAGACACAAGCGAGAAAAGAAATAGAAAAAGAAGTATTGATCAGTAAAGTACAACAAGCCGTTATCAGTCAGCGCATCAATATCACTGACACCGAAGTGGATAATTACCTAGAATCCAAAGAAGGCCAAGAATGGCTAACGCCGCGCCTACATCTAGGCCAAATATTTTTGCCATATACGGCAAAAAACAAACAACAAACTATGCAAAAGGCTCAAAAAATATATCGTGATGTCAGTAAGCGTACCAACGAATTCGGTGTATTTGCGCAACGCTTCTCACAAGGCCCTAACGCTGAAAAAGGGGGTGATATCGGCATTCAACGTAAAGAAGATTTGCCGCCACTATTTGTTGAGCGTGTAGATAAATTAGCAGTAGGAGAAATTACACAACCGTTTTTTAGTGATGCGGGCGTACATATTTTAGCCCTATTCGATAGACAAGGGGCTGAACCCGTTATTGTTACGCAGTATAAGGTCAGACACATCCTAGTCAAACCAACGGATTTATTTACGGAAGAAGAAGCACAGAAAAAAATAAACGAATTACGCGAAAAAATCATTCAAGGGGCTAGCTTTGCCACGATAGCGCAAGAATATTCAGATGATATCGGCTCCAAGCTAGACGGCGGCGATGTAGGCTGGTCTTCTCCCGGCGTTTTTGTTCCAGCCTTTGAAAAGGCCATGCAAACAACCGCCATCAATACCATTAGCCAACCCTTCAAATCAACATTTGGCTGGCATATTTTGACTGTTGAAGGGCAACGTTCGAAAGATATATTTGATACTGTAAAACGCTCACAAGTGAGAAATATTATCGGTCAGCAGCGATTTCAAGACGAACTAACCATATGGCTAAAAGAATTACGTGAATCGTCTTATGTGGAAATACTCATTTGATTAAGCGCTTACTATACACCGCAGGTGAACCTGCGGGCATCGGTCCAGACTTAGCGATTCTTTATGCTAACGATGGGCTAGCTCATAAAGCTGATACTCAAGCTTCAAGTCTTGAAAATACAAATACGGATAGAAAGCCACAAGTACAGCTTGTTACTATTGCAGATCCAGACGTGCTGCTTAAACGAGCAAAACAACTTGGTCGAACTATAAAATTAATCGACATCAACCCATTTGACACGCCTTACATGCTGCAAAAAGGTGAAATAGGGATTATTCCAGTCAAAACAGAAGAAGCAGTGACGGCAGGCATACTCAATAGCAATAATGCGCAGTATGTCCTCAACACTTTGCATACTGCCACTCAACTATGTCTGAACAAACAGTGTCACGGCATTGTAACGGGACCGGTACAAAAAAGTATTATTAATGATTCAGGTATTGCTTTTAGTGGTCACACAGAATATTTTGCAGAAAAAACGAATACCAACAAAGTAGTGATGATGCTCGCGACAGAGGGGCTAAAAGTAGCGCTTGCGACAACACACCTTCCGCTCAAAGATGTCGCTCAAGCCATTACCCAAGACTCACTTTCAACTATATTAAAAATACTGTATCGAGATATGCAAGAAAAGTTTGGACTGCAAAATCCACGAATATTAGTCTGCGGGCTCAACCCTCACGCCGGCGAAGGCGGTCACTTAGGCCATGAAGAAATCGACACTATCATTCCTGTATTAGAAAAATTGAAGACAGAAATTGGAATTGATTGCCTTGGACCGCTACCTGCAGACACATTATTCACCCCAAAATATCTTGATAAGGCTGATGTCGTCTTGGCCATGTACCATGACCAAGGCCTCCCCGTATTAAAATACAAAGGTTTTGGCGCAGCAGCTAATATTACTTTAGGATTACCGATTATCCGCACATCAGTAGATCATGGCACTGCTCTTGATTTAGCGGGCACAGGTAATATCGACACCGGCAGTTTATTAACCGCTATAGATTACGCGCTAGCCATGAAAGCTCCGCAACACTAACGGATACCCCAATGAGCAAACCCTACCCTTTTGCACATAAAGCGAGAAAACGCTTTGGTCAGAACTTCCTTACCGATCAAAACATTATTAACCGAATCGTCACGAGTATTAATGCCAAACCATCTGATCGCTTAGTAGAGATCGGGCCAGGACAAGGCGCAATCACTCAACAATTAATTCAGGCGTGCCCGCAATTACAAGTTATCGAACTAGACCGTGATTTGATTCCTATCTTATTGGCACAATTCGCCAAATATCCTGAGTTCGCTATCCATCAGCAAGATGCGCTACGATTTGATTTTGCAACATTAATGGTAGAAAAGCAGCCGTTACGTATTGTTGGTAATCTTCCTTATAATATTTCTACTCCTTTAATTTTTCACTTATTGTCTTACCAAGACCGCATTCAAGACATGCATTTTATGTTGCAAAAAGAAGTCGTGAATCGCTTAGTGGCAACGGCTGGCGAAAAAAATTATGGCCGCCTAAGTATCATGGTTCAATACTATTGTGAGACTGAACATTTATTCGCTGTACCTCCAGAGTGCTTTGATCCTCAGCCAAAAGTAGATTCCGCCATTGTACGACTGCAGCCACATAAAAAGCTGCCCTATGTAGCCAATAACGTGGCTCACTTAAGCCACTTAGTTAATCTAGCTTTTCAGCAACGACGAAAAACCTTACGCAATACATTAAAACAACTGGCCGACGGTGACGCACTGCAAATTGCGGCAGAAAAGTTGGATCTTAACCTATCTTTACGTCCAGAAAACTTATCCACTGAAGACTATGTCAACCTCAGCAACACACTAGATGGCTTATCGAATCATGAGTGACTTTACCATTAAAATTTCTGTTAACACCCAGTATCTCGATCAACATTCTCAACCGCAACGTAATCGTTTTGCATTTGCCTACACGGTTAGCATAGAAAACTGTAGCGATATCAGTGCGCAACTATTAAGTCGGCACTGGGTTATCACCGATGCAAAAGACAATATCCAGGAAGTCAGCGGTGAAGGCGTTATCGGTGAACAACCACACATCCCCCCAGGGAAGAAATATAGCTATAGCAGCAATGCGATATTAGAAACTCACGCAGGAATAATGGAGGGCTCTTACACCATGCGTACAGAGCACGGAAAAATAATTAACGTGCCTATTCCTGCGTTCTCATTAGCACGCCCTCAATCTCTGCATTGATTCGTATGTTTTCCTTTGCACAATAATAAGTGGTGAAACGATATGGCAACCTACGCTATTGGCGACCTTCAGGGATGCTTAAAGCCACTTAAACATCTACTGGCAGTCGTCAACTTCAACCCCTTACACGATAAATTGTGGCTAACCGGAGACTTAATTAATCGTGGCCCCGAATCATTAGAAACATTGCGTTTCGTCTACAAAATGCGTGATTCAATCGTCACCGTATTAGGCAACCACGACTTGCACTTACTCGCTGTGGCGGCGGGTGTCAGGCAGGCTTCATCTTCCGATACATTAGACGAAATTTTACACGCGCCAGACAAAGACACATTGCTAGAATGGCTACGACAGCAGCCCTTACTACACCATGACCCCAATTTACAATACAGCATGGTACATGCAGGCATCCCTCCACAGTGGTCATTAAAAAAAGCCAAAAAAAAAGCCAAGGAAGTTGAATGCGTTCTACAAAGTGATTTGTGTGAGATGTTTTTACTAACAATGTACGGCAACAAACCTAGTGGGTGGAAAAAAAATCTAGACGACGTAGATCGCTGGCGAGTCATTACTAATTATTTTACCCGAATGCGTTTTTGCACCGCCAAAGGAAGATTAGAATTAACCTGTAGCGCGGGCATTCATCACGCACCTAAAGGCTACGCTCCATGGTTTGAATACCTAGACAGAAAAACCTACAGCGACCGTATTATTTTCGGCCACTGGGCAGCGCTTGAAGGGCAGGCATATAGCGAAAACGTCTTTGCCCTTGATACCGGTTATGTTTGGGGTAATAGCATGACAATGATGCGCCTAGAAGATCAAAAGCGATTCTCTGTTAGCGCAGATGAAATCAATTCGAATTGAACCCATTTGGATTATTCGACTGCCAGCGCCAAGTATCTTCCACCATTTCTTGTAAGTCATACTCAGTTTGCCAACCCAACAACGTTAAGGCGCGACTAGCATCCGCATAATAACTGGCTAAATCGCCTTCTCGGCGCGGTGCAAAATGATAGGGAATTTTTTTACCGGAAGCCTGTTCAAAAGCAGCAACGACTTCTAGCACACTGTACCCCTTGCCGGCACCTAAATTAAACACGTGGCAACCTAAATTGGCAGACAACATAAACTCCACCGCCTTAACATGTCCTTTTGCTAAATCCACCACATGAATATAATCACGTATGCCTGTTCCATCAGGCGTAGAATAATCATTACCGAATATCTGCAGGGCATCTAAACGACCAACAGCCACTTGAGCCACATAAGGCAACAAATTGTTAGGGATGCCTTGGGGGTCTTCGCCAATCACCCCACTTGGGTGCGCGCCTATAGGATTAAAATAACGCAACAAACTCACCTGCCATAAGCTACCGGTTTGCCGACAAGCATCTTGCAGAATCTCTTCTACCATCAATTTAGTGCGACCATAAACATTACAGGCACTGGTCGGCAAAGTTTCAATATAAGGGCTTGGCGCATCAGCACCATACACCGTGGCTGAAGAACTAAACACCAGACGATAACATTCGTACTCAGCCATCACCTCCGCTAAGGCAATACTGCCTGCAACATTGACATCGTAATAATGCAGAGGGATTTGTGCCGATTCACCCACCGCTTTTAGCCCAGCAAAATGAATAACCGCATCAATCTTATGTGCTGAAAACACTCGCCGTAAATCATCACGATTTCTTACATCGCCCAAGCAGAACTCTATCGACTTACCCGTTATAGATCGAACACGATTGAGCGATTCATTATGACTATTGCAGAGGTTATCGAGCACCACCACATCAAAGCCTGCCTGTAATAACTCTACACAGGTATGACTTCCAATATACCCTGCACCACCAGTCACTAAAATTTTCACAACCACCTCTACATTCAAATCAAAATAGCTTTACCAAACGCGCCCTAAAAGCAATCAACATCGCACTGCGCACATGGTATAACGTTAACCCAAACAGCACCAACCCCGTACCGAGCAAAATATGAGACGTCAAAGGCTCATTTTCTAAAAAATAGCCCAGTAGTAAGGCAAAGACCGGACTAATCATACCGACTGTCGATACCACGTACGCCGATAAGCGATGGAGTAAAAAGTAATACAAAGCAAAGCCGAGTAGTGAGCCTGCTATCGCCAGATAAAGAATAGCAAAACCTGCCTGAGTGCTGAGCGGCCACGGCAATCTGCCATCTAACAACCACCACGCAACAGCTAACATAGGTACAGAGAAGCAAAGCCCACCCGTTGTTTTTTGCAATACCGGAATATCTACATCTATTTTTTGCAAAAAAGTCCCGCTAATTGAAAAAGAAAACACAGACAATATCATCGCGACAATACCATAAATACCATCCAGCCCCACCCAACGTAACTGATCAGCAAAGATCACCAACAGACCCACTATCGCAATAAGTAAAGCGATGACACGCTGCACCGTAAATACCTGCTTGCCTAAAATAAAATACGAGAACACCCCCATTACAAAAGGCGTAGTACTAAAAATCACCGAAATCAAACCTGTGGTAATCCATTGAGACGCCCAATACACCAACAAAAAATTAGGTGCGATACCAATCGCAGCTACCGTATAAAAACGCATATCATTACGATAGCCAAACAAAGATTCGCCTTTCATACGAACAATGCATAGCGCAATAATGGCAGATAACAAAATACGCCAAAAAATTGCACCCGCAAAAGACACCTCATCCGCACTCCACTTAATCGCCAAAGGTGTCGTCGACCAAATCACCACTAACACACCATAAGCTATTAGATTCCTCACAACGCCATCCTATACATTATCCCACTCATAACTACACTCACAATCACTACTTCGATCACTCACTATATTCAAAACTTTACTTTTTTACATCCTATAACGCAAAAAACCGCAGCGATTAAGCTGCGGCTTCCTTATACATTAACCTTGGGGTTTTCAGGGGGGCAAAGCCGAATGGCACTTACTTAAGCTTTTAAGAACTTGGCTGAATTTTAAAAAGGCAAAACGCAAGACCTGACACCATATTTTTCATAGCCCCCTTAAATTTTTTTATTTAAAAATTATCCACCTTAATCATTCCAACTTTAGTCAAGCAGTTGTGGCTAGAACAAAAAACCCAGTAAACACTTTCATCTCTAGAGTCAATTTTAAAATCAAAGACCAGCCTACCTTCAGAGGACTCTACACTCACTTCAAATCCACTTTTCGGGTAAGACCCACCTCTTTTTACACTATATATATTCGAAAACGCTTTAAAAAACGTATCCTTATCTTTTGGCGACAATTTTTTTCCATTAAATACAACCACAGCAGAGTCGCTTGCAGAAATATTTTCTACTGCTGCAAGCATCACATATTGAGTAAAGACTGGAGACAAAAAGACAATACTTACAAGAACAAAAAAGCCGCCAAAAATAGTTTTTTCAAAGATAGATCTCTTAAGTCTCTTAATAAAAACGCTTAATACAAATAACAACAACGAAAAAACAAACAAACCAAAAACCAAAAACCAAAAAAACGTGACCCATGGATAAACTTTGTCTAAAAAATCCGCCCAAAACATCATTTACTGCCCTTCAAATAAGTGAGTCGCTTGATCTATCACATTGTTAAAAACTGCTTCTATTGTCTGCCCATCTAACGTTGGCGTTGTATATGTAGTAAGCCCAGACACACTTGCTGGAAGCGGCGGCCCTGTAGCCACTCCGACTCTTGTAGTAGTACCGTTATACTCTTCTCCAAAAATAAAACCATGCTCAATTTCGTGAGTGCATGTCCCTGTAGCGTTCAATAAAGCCCAACCTGTGAAGGCTGGGCTTGAATCAAATATCAATTAACCTGACCCTTTGATTATGACCGAACTCATCAAGGAAAAGTGTGTTGCGGAAGGACT
>AEVK01000143.1 GCA_000209515.2 gamma proteobacterium IMCC1989 | reverse complement strand
GAAGCGCAGCGTAATGCCAGTCCTGCCGCGCTTTTCAGCGGCGTACATGACAAATTTGTTAGCGATATTAAATTTTCACTTATTTACTATTATTTTAGAATCGTCTACAAGGTTAACATTTTTAGACAAATACCCCATAGATAATATATTGTCAAAAAATTTTAACCCAGAAGCATAGATAATAATAGCAAGGATATAAGTAATAGAGCCAAAAATTATGCTCCCCATATAGCTTTTATTAATGATAAATATTGAAGTTACAGATAAAACAAAAGTAAATAAAATTGCACGGCCATACATTAGTTGCGTGAAAGAAAATTTAACATCCTCTCCAACTGCATCAGGCTGATTTCTAAGTAAGAAATATAAAACGCCTCTTTTAAAAGCTATTGATGAGCTTTTAAACTCGGAATAAATCAGCTGTCTAGCTACAACTCTATCAAATACAAAATTTGAGTATAATGTTGAACTTGGATAAATTAACTCCATTACAAACCAAGAAGGACCAGACAAAAAAATAAAACTCGACAAGTAAATAACGAAACCAACTGCATATAATGAAATGATAGCAATGGGAATAAAGGCTAAAAATGACTTGTTGCCTACCTGAAACACATTGAAATGTATGGATATTGACTTAACAAACCCATAGGGGAAAAAAATATCAGTTGCAAATAGAATAAGAAAAAAAAACGTTCCTAAAAGCAACATGCCGAAGATCATAAAAGCATTGGATCTGCCGTAGTTGATTCCTATATTTTTCATAATTTATTCTTCTGTGAATAGTTTTTGCTAACAGTTAATTAGATGGAATCCATAATAAACTAGCTTAGACAAATTCCGTATAAATAATTTATCCTGCCAATGTCCGCTGTGGGTTAACTGCCTTTAAGCAGTGATATAATCTACATGTAAAAATGCACTTATCACCATAATCAACAAAAATTATTTTTTTAATTATCCCTGCTAAATATACGGGTAAGTGTTTTCTCTGACAACAAGGTATCACCTGATAACGTTTACATTGCGTATTTAATTTTCTTTATGTAGATATAGGTGCCAAAACTAACTCTCACCATTAATTATTAGAAATCACTGGGGTCAGGTAAGCAGTAAATAACAGGCTGCTTACTCACAAGCCACTATGCACTTACCTGCTCCACACTAATTTGCACTAACAACTTACACAAACACAAAAGACCCGAGCACTGTTGTGCCCTCCGCTCTTTTGCAATTTTTTGTGGGCGATCTTATGATCTATAGTCTTGCAGGCGTTCCATTTCGTATTCTACTGCTTCATTTATCATTCTTAATAAGCCATTCAGTTTGCTATAAACACGGATTTGATAAGGAGTGAGTTCTGTATCTATTGTTGCTTTGGTGGCGGACTCTTGCGCAAAGCGCAACATGGTTTGAATATGCGAGAGTGTATCCGCTGGTTGTTCGTCAATCAGTGGGTGAAAGGGTATTGCAGGTTTGTTTGTAGATTTATGCTTCATCGACTCGTGTCTCCGTAACGTGATTGGCGGTCGATGCGAATACCCGCGATTTAGAAAAGGTGGAGGATGAATCGTAGTGGAGTTACAGTTGAGGTTCTAGGAGAATCTCGGAGAATCGTTATGCCTTTAAAAGTAACCTCAGTCAGATTAGATGATGATACATTAACTCGTATAGGCCAAATGGCTGAAGCGATGGATAGACCCCGTGCATGGTTAATGGCGGAAGCTATTAAGCAATATGTTGACCGTGAAGAGTGGTTTAGCCGTGAAGTAGAAAAAGGCGTGAAAGCGGCAGATGAAGGGCGTTTGCTCGATCATGCCGATATTAAATCTAAGTGGGAGAGCAAGCGTGCAGCTCAAATGGACTGACCTTGCTGCTATTAATCTGGATAAAATCGAAGACCATATCGCTAAGGAAAATAGCCCTCTTATCGCGATAGATGTGGTGATGAGTATTGTTGATGGTGTCCCATTTATCGTGATCTATCGAGAGAATATGAGTACTAATACAGTTGAAATACGACGTGTTTTACATGATGCTCAGCAGTGGCCGACGGCGAATTAACACGCTGTTTATGGTAGGCAATGCTCTTCTTCCCCCGCTTGTCACATGTCTTGCAAAAAAGCCTATATCGAGGCACGTTATTCTGAACAATACGAGATTACCGTGGATGATGGTCTTTTAGAAAATCATTTACTATATTATTGGGTTAACGAATCCCACAGTGCTTTCACGACAGGGTTTTGTAAGCGCTTTTTCTGCGCACATAAACCCACATCAATAGGTAGTAGCAATGGTTGATGGGTAAGTTCTTTTACCTGTTTTGCCAGCGGACTATTATCTAAAACAATCTTTGGAACTACGCCAATACCAAAACCTAAGCTCACCATGCTGACGATGGCTTCGTTACCGGATACTTGTGCATAGATTGTTGGCTTAATATTTTTTTGTTGAAACCAAGCATCTACCCGTTTTCTGATTAAGCCTTTTTCGGACAATATTAATGGTGCTGTTTCCCATGCGTTTTTGCGGTTCTCGTCTGTGGGAGCAATCATGACCAAGGGCGATGTGGCAATGCGTTTAAAATCTAGTTTGCTGGGCAGTTTGTCAGGCCGAGCGCCAATGGCGAGGTCATCGTCATCTTCTAATACGTTGGTGATAGCATCTTCGGAATCACCCGTGCGTAAAGTGATTGCGATTTTGGGATGGGCTTTGCGGAACTCACTCAATATAGTGTGCAAGAAACTATAGCTAGCGGTGACAGAGCAATAGATACTGATTTCGCCTTGCAGCTCTTGTGTTTCTTCCATCAATGATTGCTTAAAGCCTTGCCATAAGCCGAGAGACTGTTTGGCATAGGTTTGAAATAAGCGGCCTTCTTTAGTGAGTTTGACGGAACGGTTATCGCGTTCGAATAAAGCAGAGCCTAGAGTTTCTTCTAGCTGCTGAATATTACGGGTTAATGCCGACGGGCTGAGATGCATTGCTTGGCTAGTGCGACCAAAGTGCAGGGTATCGCAGAGATGCAAAAATAATTGTAATGAGCGGTTATCCATAAGGCGTCTGTCTTCGTTGGTTTTGTGCTTGTGAGCTGTGCTTCCTAATTAACAGTGTTTCACTTTATGAAATACTGTTTTCTAAATATATCATTTTACGCAACAGTCTACACTCTCTATAATGCGTTCACATTTTATAGTAATGGGGGTGGCGTTAATGCTATCCCTGTGATTTCAACTCACTTATTAAGGCTAAAGACAATGAAAGTGTTTTACGATAAAGATTGCGATATTTCGATCATCAAGGGCAAAAAAGTGTCTATCATCGGTTATGGTTCACAGGGGCATGCTCACGCATGTAACCTACAAGATTCTGGTGTCGATGTAACAGTTGGTCTGCGTGCTAACTCTTCTTCTGTTGCGAAAGCAGAAGCTCACGGCTTAAAAGTAGCCGAAGTGGCCGCGGCAGTAGCCTCTGCTGACGTAGTGATGATTTTGACTCCTGATGAGTTTCAAGGTCAATTATATAAAGAAGAAATTGAGCCTAACATTAAGCAAGGTGCTACTTTAGCATTTGCTCACGGTTTTTCTATTCATTACAACCAAGTGGTTCCTCGTGCTGACTTAGACGTTATTATGATTGCGCCTAAAGCACCTGGTCATACTGTGCGTACCGAATTTGTTAACGGTGGTGGTATTCCTGATCTAATCGCTGTCTTTCAGGATGCATCGGGTTCTGCAAAAGAATTAGCACTATCTTACGCTTCGGGCGTGGGTGGTGGTCGTACGGGTATTATCGAAACTACCTTTAAAGACGAAACTGAAACTGACCTATTTGGTGAGCAAGCAGTACTTTGTGGTGGTGCAGTTGAGCTAGTGAAAGCGGGCTTCGACACATTAGTAGAAGGCGGTTACGCTCCAGAGATGGCTTACTTCGAATGTCTACATGAATTGAAATTGATTGTTGATCTAATGTACCAAGGTGGTATTGCGGATATGAACTACTCGATCTCTAATAATGCTGAATACGGCGAATATGTGACTGGCCCAGAAGTGATCAATGCTGAATCACGTGCAGCAATGAAAAATGCCTTAACGCGTATTCAAAACGGTGAGTATGCAAAAATGTTCATCGCTGAAGGCGCAACTAACTATCCATCAATGACGGCTTACCGTCGTAACAACGCGGCACACGGCATTGAAAAAGTGGGTGCTGAGCTACGTGCGATGATGCCTTGGATTACTGCTGAGAAAATTATTGATAAAGACAAAAACTAATCCTTATTTTGTTAATTGTTAATTAAAAGCCGAAGACTGGAAACAGTCTTCGGCTTTTTGCGTTGTGGTGGTATGAAAAAGGGCTGCATGAAAAAAGGTGAGTGAAATAACTATTTACTTTGTGTGTGATCAGTCGTTATTCTTGTATTGTTATGCAATAAAAGAGAATAATCGTGAATACATACATAGTCTTATTAAGAGGAATAAATGTAGGTGGTAACAATTTATTACCAATGAAAGAGCTAAAAGTTTTATTGGAGAATTCTGACTTTGAAAACGTTAGAACCTATATACAAAGTGGTAACATCATACTTAATTATTCCAAAAATCCAGAAAACGATATTAGCTCATTAATTAATTCCAATTTTGGTTTTCAGCCTAAAGTTTTAACCCTGTCAAAAAATGAATTTAATTCAGCGGTTTCAAATAATCCTTACCCAGAATATGAAGGTAAGTTTGTACATTTTTACTTTTGTAAAGAAAGCCCTAAATTAAACACAGAAAAACTGGAAAGTGTGGTTGCAGATACAGAGAAATATACATTAATAGACAATGTCTTTTATATTCATGCTCCAGAGGGCATTGCTCGCTCAAAGTTGATAGTAAACATCGAAAAGTGTTTAGGTGTAACCGCAACAGGACGTAACTTAAATACAGTTAATAAACTTAGTACAATGTTACAAAATGCATAACAAGTTGCAGCATTGGAAAACCAACTCGCTGGCGCTCGTCGTTTTCCACTGTGCAAGGCGTTAGTGATCATCTCTAGTGGGTAAATCTATGAAAATCAGTCAGGCCAGTGAAGAAACAGGGCTCAGTGCATATACTTTGCGATATTATGAGAAGCTCGGTTTTATCGAGCCCACAAAAGATAGTACAGGCTATCGTAATTATAGTTACGACGACCTTGAGTTGCTTAACTGGATAGCATGTTTAAAAAAATCGGGTATGACGCTAGATTCTATTAAGCGCTATGTGCAGGTTGAGCGTTATTCCGATTCTGCCGCGCAAGTTGAACTCTTGGATATGCACTTGGAAAAGCTGTTTCAGCAACAAGAAGATATTAAGCATTATATTGAAGTCACTCAAAATAAGCTGCGTACCTTGCGGTCAAATATTGACCACTAATTATTTTTGGTGTTTTTGAAAAAAGTTCTTGCGTTAGAGTATGCTCGAAGGTTTTACCATGGCTTTACTCACACAAATTAACGCAGAGGATAAAGAATATGGAAAACATGACGAGAGAGATAGATGTCGCAATTGTTAGTGCTTTTATTGACGGAGACGAGGGTGGTAACCCAGCAGGTGTCGTTCTTAATGCTGATGCATTAAGTCACGAAGATAAGTTGTCAATAGCCCAGCAGGTGGGTTTGTCGGAAACGGCGTTCGTGTCTGCATCAGATATTTCTGAATTTACGCTAGACTTTTATACCCCTGCACGACAAATAGCGCATTGTGGCCACGCGACTATTGCCACCTTTAGTTACCTTTCTCAGCAAGGGTTAGTGGGAACCGGTCTAGGTTTCACCGGGCGTTCTTCTAAGCAAACCGTTGATGGGCCACGCGAAATCATTATTCAAAAAGGCCAAGCTTATATGGAGCAAACAGCTCCACGCTATGAAAGTGTAGCGGACGATGAGGCGGCTATTTTGTCCTCACTTGGATTAACGGCAGATCAGTTGATTGCCTCGCCTACATTAGTGAATACGGGTAATTCTTTCATCCTTGTCGGTGTTGATAGTGAATCAACGCTAGCGGCGATACAGCCAAATCAAGATCAAATTAGCATAATTTCTGATAAGTATGATCTCATTGGCTTTTATGTGTTCACTACTGAAACTAAGGTGGATGGCCGTGATGCGGGTACGCGTATGTTTGCTCCCCGATACGGGATTGATGAAGAAGCTGCGACAGGAATGGCTGCAGGGCCATTGGCTTGCTTCCTGCGTGATCGACTCCACCTTCCGAAAGAAACGTTCGTGATAGAGCAGGGAAATCTTATGGCTGAGCCTTCTTCGAGTGTTATCACAGTTAATCTAATGGTTGAAGGTGATGCGATTGTTTCTTTGATGGCTGGGGGTGGCGGTAAATTTACTAGGCAAGCAACGGCTACTTTGTCGTAGTCATTTATCTAAGGGGCTTTTGAATAAGGTATGACATGTTCAGGGCTCCCAAATTTAACGGAATCATAATGATGAAAAAAGTTAATATTCGAAAAGAGTTGGCTCAAATAAATGAACATTGGTCTCAGAGAACAATAGGGGAGGCAAATAACCAGCTCTTTAAACTAGCAAAAGGTGTTGGGGAAACAAATTGGCATAAGCATGATGACCAAGATGAGCTCTTTATTTTATATAAGGGGCATTTGACTATTCAGCTTAGAGATCAAAACATAGAGCTTTATGAAGATGAAATGTTTATTGTTCCGAAAGGAGTTGAGCATTGTCCAAAAGCAGATGAAGAGGTGGAGTTTTTAATCGTAGGGTTGAATGTTACTTCTACTGCTGCCGGAGGTAAGCCAAACTTGTGATGGAGCGATTATGTGAGTGGCATAACGCGTTCGTTTGAAAGCTACCAATCTATTGTGATCAATACTCTATGGTCAGTATAAGTTAATCGTAAGAAAGGGGGCGGCTTCTAAAATACTTGCCGGTCATCCCCACAATCAAAAACTCCCGCAATGAAAACCTCGAAGCCTTTACTCCTAAATCTTATCGCGTATCATTGGGGCAGAATAGAATATAAGTAATTAAATAGTTATTTTAGGAAAAATCATAAGGTCGTATGAGTAACGAAACCCCAAAAGAGAATGAAAAAGAGAATGGAAAACCAATTCGTGATGGTTTGCCTATTATTGATGAGTTAATTGACGAGCATGTCGAGGAAGTCTCTGAGGGTGGTAAAAAGGTGAGGCATAAGGGGATTTATTTGCTGCCTAATTTATTTACTACAGGGGCGCTGTTTAGCGGTTTTTACGCTATTGTGGTGAGCATGTCGGGTCAATTTGAGGCCGCAGCTATCGCTATCTTTGCTTCTATGATTTTGGATGGCCTTGATGGTCGTGTTGCTAGGCTAACCAATACGACGAGCTCTTTTGGCTTGCAATACGATAGCTTGGCAGACATGGTGTCATTTGGTGTTGCGCCAGCGATAGTTGTTCTTAACTGGGGGCTGCTCTCCATGGATAAATTGGCCTGGGCGGCGTCATTTGCTTATGTAGCTTGTGTGGCACTGAGGCTAGCTCGTTTTAATACGCAAACTGAGTTCACGGATAAACGATTTTTCATCGGGCTGGCAAGTCCGGCGGCAGCGGCTATTGTCGCGTCGATAATATGGGTATGGCACGATTCGGTAGTGAGTCCGATGTTTGCTTCCGTTGTGGCGATAGCGATGGTAGTTCTTGGTTTGCTTATGGTTTCTAACTTTAAATATAATAGTTTTAAGGGAGTAGACCTCAAGGGGCGTGTTCCTTTTGCGGTTATGCTGTTGGTCATCTTTGCCTTTGTGTTAATTGCGAGTAATCCGCCAATGGTGCTGCTCTTGATCGTTCTAATTTACGGTTTTTCTGGGCCTGTATTATGGGCTTGTAAGTTGTTTTCACGATCAAAGTGATAAAGATAGGTGAGGGCGGCATTAGCGCCGCTCTTTGTTTTGTGTTTCTTTGGTAGTTCTTCGACAGCCCTCGATAGCCCTCCAGTAATTATCTGTTTTTATTCTTGGTGTTGCTGTACAGTTTTTGTTCCTTTTTCCTTTTCAAAATAATAAATTCATTAAATGTGAAATAGCGCTTGCGCGGATGGAGTGCGTGCGTATAATGCGCCGCTCGCTTCCCAGTAATGGTGGCGAAAAAGTGTTTGTAGATT
>AEVK01000144.1 GCA_000209515.2 gamma proteobacterium IMCC1989 | reverse complement strand
ATTGGAATGTCGCGCAGTACAAAAAGTATATCAAGAAGGCCCTCATGCGATCACGGTACTTAATAATACCGAGTTAACACTTAAGCAAGGAGAGCGGTTGGCTATTATTGGTAGCTCTGGTGCAGGCAAAAGTACCTTGCTAAATCTTCTGGGCGGCTTGGATACACCGACAGCTGGTGAGGTGTATGTAGCGGGTCAGTTACTGTCTGAACTTGATGACGATGCTCGTGGCCGTTTGCGTAATAGTCATTTGGGTTTTGTCTATCAATTTCATCATTTGCTAGGTGAATTTAGCGCCTTAGAAAACGTCATGATGCCATTATTGATTGGTGGGATGCATCGCGACGAAGCGACTGAGCGCGCCAGTAATATGCTGGGCCGCGTAGGTTTGGCTGAGCGCGTACAGCACAAGCCGTCAGAGCTATCCGGTGGGGAGCGTCAGCGAGTGGCAATAGCGCGCGCGATTGTCACAGAGCCTGCTTGCGTCTTAATGGATGAACCAACAGGTAACTTGGATGAAGAGACGGCACAGGCAATAGAAGCCTTATTAATGGAGCTAAATCAAAGTATTCAGCTCAGTTTTATTATTGTCACCCACGACAAACGTTTGGCATCAACAATGGACAGTATTTTAGAATTACGAGAAGGGCGATTACAGCCTTATGTTTAGCGCATTGTCTAATTCGGTTAGTCTGTTACTAGGCTTACGTTACACCATTGCTAGGCAGCGTAGTCGGTCGGTTGCCTTTATCTCTCGCGTGACCATGATGGGTATTGTGCTTGGCGTGAGCCTGCTTATTGTTGTGCTATCGGTCATGAATGGCTTTGATAAAGAGTTGCGCGAACGTATCTTGCAAATTATGCCGCAAGTCACGCTCTATCAAACAGGAGGAATGCAGGACTGGTCTTTCTTGCGAGAACAGTTACTAAGCAACGAGCAAATTATCGGCGTGTCGCCGTTTGTTGAGCTGCAAGCGATGGTGAATGTGGGTAAAAACACCGAACCCACCTTAATCTACGGTATTGATCATCAGCTTGAATCCACTACCTCCATTATTCATCAGTTTTTACAGCCAAAAACACGTCTTGAGCTAGTGAATAATAAAGGTGCCATTGTTTTAGGTCGAGGCTTGGCGGATACCTTAGGAGTTAATGTAGGCAGTAAGGTGAGTGTTATTGTTCCTCGGGCAGAGGGGCAGTCTGCCCCTCCTGCCATTAGGCGTTTGCAGGTCATTGATATACTGAATACTGGCACAGAAATAGATGCGGCTTTAGCCTTGATGGATATTCGTGTTGCTGCTTCGCTGTCTGTTTACGGGACGCCTATTTCTGCAGATGAAAAGAGTAATAATGCTGACGATCAGTCTTTGGTTGTTTCAGGCGTTCATCTGAAACTAGATGACCTATTCGCTGCTGCATCGTTAGCAAATAATCTGCAAGCGCAATTACCTTACGGATTTTATACAACAAACTGGACACGTACTCACGGTAATATTTACTACGCCATACAAATGTCCAAAAAGTTAGTCAGCTTGTTATTACTACTCATTATTGCCATTGCCGCATTTAACGTGGTGTCTACTTTGGTGATGGTGGTATTAGATAAACAAAGTGACATTGCTATATTACGTACATTGGGTGCCAGCAATCGTCAGGTCATTGCGGTCTTTATGGTGCAAGGCACGGTCATTAGTGTTATCGGAACAGCAATAGGTGTTTGTGTGGGGGTGGTGCTTGCGTGGTTTGTTCAAGATATTGTCGTGTTTATAGAGGCATTATTATCGGTCCAGTTTCTGAAGAGCGATATTTACCCTATTAGCTATTTGCCTGCACAATTATTATGGTTTGATGTGTTGTTGGTGATGGCTGTTAGTTTGTCGATGAGTTTTTTGGCGACGCTGTATCCCGCATGGAGAGCAACTAAAGTATTACCTGCTGAGGCCTTGAGATACGATTGACTACTAGCACTTTAGGTTAGTTGAATCATTTGATTTTAGGCTGTTTTCGCTTAGACTTTCTTTTTTTCCACTGGCGAATCACTTGCCAGCGCCAAATAATGTTGATGATGGTATAGCTGGTGACGCCACAAAATAGACCGGTAATAATGGAGCCTATTAATAGTGGCTTCCAAATGCGTGTTAATTCCCCATTAATCCATTCCCAGCTTAACGTAACGTTAATGTTCATTGCTGGTGTGTCTAATATCCATGCACCTAAACTGTAAGTAGCAAAAAATATAGGCGGAATGGTCACCGGGTTGCTTATCCATACGAGCGCAATGGCAATGGGTAAATTACAGCGTACCCACAAGGCAATGATGGCTGCGGCGATCATCTGTGCCGGCATGGGGAAAAATGCTAAAAACATCCCCACCAAAAAAGCCATGGATACAGAGTAGCGGTTTAAATGAAATAAATTAGGATCGCCGACCACTGGCCCTAAAAAGCGTAAAGAGGGGTGGTCTTTGATGAACTGCTGAGAAGGAACGAAGCGTTTTAAGAACTTCTTAGGCATGAATCATAATCTCAAATACTGTCCTTATACATGTCTCCTGAAAAATATAGCGGAGTCATCGCACAGGAATAAAAATCATGAAACATTATGCCTTTTATGCTGTTGTATAGCTACTGTCTGTATTGAACCACGCTCGATCTACGCACCTTGATTTCTGGTGTTTCGTTAACTAAATCAATACAATAGAATTCAATATGAATTTTTTGACTTTTTCATAGTCATAAGCCCCATCGTAATACATATGCTGCTAATTAAGAAAAGCCAGCGTGTATCAATAAACCCATATAAATTGGAGCCCCTGTTGAATAAGTTCTCAACTGAGATGTCGAACCTCATACAGTGTAATGTGAAAATACTGGCGGTTGCTAGCGACATGATCAACCAGCTACCTGCAGATAAATACAACCATGTGGAACGTCCTTATTTTGAATCTTGTTTGGGTAAACATATAAGGCATATTGTTGATCATTACTTATGTTTTATTCGTGATGTGGGGCAGGGGCTTATCGATTACGAAAAGCGCCAAAGGGATACACAAACAGAAACCGATAAAACGTATGCTTTGACGGTTATTAACGAGATTAGCCAGTTTTTTATGCGTGCAGAAAAAGAAGGTTTATGTGACAAGCCGTTATCCGTTTTATTGTGTAGTGATGTTACTTTGCCAGAAGGTGAGGCGACACAATCATCGATACGTCGCGAATTGCAATTTTTGCATGGTCACTCAGTTCACCATTATGCCTTAATAGCGGCGATGTTACGTTTTTACGGAGTCGACACGTCGAGAGAGTTTGGTGTTGCACCGTCAACACTGCTACATGAAAAAACGTTACATGAAAAAACAGTAAAAGAATCCGCGTGAATTTAAATAATATAATCAATTATCACCAGCGCCAACGTGTACGGTCCAGTATTAAACGCATGTGGCGATGGGAGTTTTGGCCGATGAGCCTATTTTATGCCCCTGTGGTGATTTATATTGTAGGTTTAGTCATCCGTTATCGAGGTCTTACGTTCACCGCAGTAAACCCTGGTTTGCCGGGTAGTGGCTTTATTGGTGAAAATAAAAGTGATAGCTTATTGCAATTGCAAAAAGATAATGCACAGTTAACAGCCAAAACGAAGTTGATTTTACAGGCAAATACACCAGACAAGAAATATCAGCAATGCAAAGTCTTTATGCAGGAAAATAAGCTGAGCTATCCTGTGATATTAAAACCTGATTTTGGACAGCGCGGTATTGATGTCGCTATTATTTATAACGACAAATCACTCGTCGATTATTTAGCCGAGGCGGTGTTTGATACTGTTTTGCAGGAATATATTGATGGCGTTGAATTTGGTGTTTTTTATATGCGCCAACCAGATGAAAAAAATGGAAAAATATTTTCGATAACACATAAATGCTTTCCTTCTATTACGGGAGATGGCGTTAGTCGTTTGGATGAATTGATTTCTCAGCATCCGCGTTTACATTATATGGCTGCTTTTTTATTTCGAGAACATCATGACAATTTGCATACGGTTCCCGCCAAAGGTGAAGAGGTTAATGTTGTGCAATTAGGCAGTCATTGTCGAGGGTCTTTGTTTTTAGAGGGCCAGCAATACAATACTCCTGAGCTTGCCCAAGTTGTGGATCATTTAAGTCAGCAGATTGATGGGTTTTATTTTGGTCGTTACGACATTCGTGCCGAAAGTATAGAGGCTTTTCAGCGTGGCGACATAAAAGTCATAGAAGTTAATGGTGTTAC
Organism: gamma proteobacterium IMCC1989; assembly: GCA_000209515.2. GTDB lineage: Bacteria > Pseudomonadota > Gammaproteobacteria > Pseudomonadales > Cellvibrionaceae > Endobugula. The sequence goes on along the minus strand of AEVK01000144.1, from coordinate 13,095 downwards.
ATCGGAATCGACGAATATGTATGATCCAAGCTATAGCGTGTTCACGGCTTACCGCATCTTGTGTAAACAATGGGCATTCGCTTTTGAAATAGGGCAAAAAAATATCGCTCAGGGTTTTGTGCCCATGAGTGTAAAAGAGTTGGTCAATAAAGTGCGAGTGATGAATTCCGGTGCCTAAGAAAATAATTTTTATAAAAGTAAAAATAATGAGTGTTTTATTATGACCGCAACTGTAATAACCACCGAGGCATCGGCAGATGATGCGGTGAATGATAATGTACTCAGAACGAAGGGTATTCATGCTTTAGATAAGCTACAGTCTCCGTCAGCCACTAGCGCAGGCCCGTATACGGTTAGATTTGCGCAAACAATAGACGAAATAAAAGCGGCGCAAGCTTTGCGTTATCGTATTTTTTATCGAGAAAAAGGTGGTAACCCCAGTGCCGACATGCAGGCAGAGCAGCGGGATATGGATGAGTGGGATGAAGGCGGTTTTCATATTGTAGTGCTGGATACTCGTGCTGAGCAACAGCCCGCAGTAGTCGGTACCTTGCGCCTGTTTTATAGTGAGTGCCTTGAGCCAGATCAAAATTTTTATACCGAAGAAACCTTTGACCTTAATCGACTAAAAAAACATTTTGGTCGATCGCTGGAGTTGAGTCGTTTTTGCATAGACCCTGATGGCCGTGGTGGTGTGATCCTGATGCTTATTTGGAAATATGCCATGAGCTTTATTCAGGATAATAATATCCCGGTGATGTTAGGTTGCGCTAGTTTTACGGGCACAGATGTCACTCCCCACCTGCCGATTATGCAATATCTTTATCAGCATCATTTGGCTGAAAAATCATTACGTCCAGAACCTAAGATCAATGATTATATCGATCTAAACGCATTGTATGGAACATTAGACAAGTCCTCTGCAGATTGGGAAGAGGCACAAAAGTCTATCCCTACATTACTTCGAGGATATTTAAAGTTGGGTGCTAAAATTAGCGATGCTGCGATTATTGACCCCGCGTTCAATACCGTTTATGTGTCTATTTATGTGGAAACACAATCAATGCTAAAAACAAATCCTAATTTGGTCACCCATGTCTGATTTAAATATAAAAACCGCTCTAGAAAACGAAAACACCAATATATTGAAAAAGCCCTTATTTCATTCTTTGCGTGTTGTGATATCCACGTTGCTGTTGATTGTCTGGTGTGCTGTGATGTTGTTAGTACACTTATGCTGGAAAATATTACAGCTACCAAAAATTGAAAAATGCTACTTTGTGTTTCATGGTGGTTGCTGCTGGTTATTTAATTTGCGTTGCCATGTGAGTGGCGAAATATCGACAGTACGACCCACATTGTTTTTATCGAACCATATCTCGTATTTAGATGTATTTGTATTGGGGAAATATGTGCCTGCCTATTTTATCGCAAAGTCAGAAGTGTCTGGTTGGCCGATATTGGGATGGTTGGCGAAAGCGCAAAACACCTTGTTTTTTGAAAGAAATAGTAAAAAAGTACGTGGCCAAATGAAGGTGATGTCTGATCATTTTGAGGCGGAAGGAAATTTAATACTATTTCCAGAAGGCACTAGTACTGATGGCACACATGTTCAGCCATTTAAATCTAGTTTGCTGCAATCGGTCGAGTTAAGTGAAAAAGAGGTGCTTATTCAACCCGTGACTCTGGCATATACAAAGTATAAAGATCAGCCTATGTGCCATCAAAGACGTGATCAATATGCATGGTATGCAACCATGCCCTTCGCGTCGCATTTTTTTAATGCATTAGGGTTGGCAAAAGCAGATGTAGAAATTACTTTTCATCAACCGGTGACATTGAGTGATTTTGAAAATAGAAAAGTATGCGCTGTAGATTGTCAGCAGCAAGTTGCTAACGGTTTACATATTGCCCTTGGTGACAAATAGAGCGACTTTTTAAATGCTTGATTATTGGATAATAAGAGCTGGTAACAATAGCTTTTATGATAGATAGCCTTAATTTAGGTCGCCTTGATTTAGATAACGCTTATACAGATAACGATACAGATAGCATTGATACTGACCGTCTGAGACATATCTGACTTTTTGTTTCCTCTTTGCTATTATTCTTCCCCTCTTCAAAATCTAAAAAATAGAGTTATCCATGTCCGTTGCGCAAACAGTGCTAAAAGATACCTTTGGTTACGATGCGTTTCGAGGCCAGCAACAGGCTGTTATCGATAGTGTTATTGCAGGTGCGGATGCTTTAGTCATTATGCCCACAGGAGGCGGGAAGTCACTCTGTTATCAAATACCCTCTTTAGTGCGAGAAGGTTGTGGTGTTGTTATTTCGCCGCTAATTGCTCTGATGCAAGATCAGGTCGATGCGCTAAAAGAGTTGGGTATCCGCGCGGGTTTTTTAAATTCTACGCAAGCGGCTGCCGATAGTTATGCGATAGAAAACGCATTGGTCACTGGCGAGCTAGATTTACTCTATATTGCTCCAGAACGTTTAAGCCAGCCCCGAACCGTTAACTTGTTACAGCAGGCAAGGATTTCACTATTTGCTATTGATGAAGCGCATTGTGTATCTCAATGGGGGCATGATTTCCGAGCAGACTATTTACGTCTACATCACCTAGCAGAAGCTTTTCCGAGTGTGCCGCGGATGGCCTTAACGGCGACAGCGGATGCGCGAACTCAACAAGAAATTATAGAGCGTTTGTGCATACAGCAAGCAAAAGCGTTTGTTGCCGGTTTTGATCGGCCGAATATTTGTTATCAAATAGAGTTAAAGCAGCAACCTAAGCAACAGTTGTTACGTTTTATTAAAGAGCGCCATAGTGAAGACAGCGGTATTGTTTATTGTTTGTCCCGTAAAAAAACCGAAGATATCGCTGCATGGTTAACTGCACAAGGTTTTACCGCATTGCCTTATCATGCCGGTATGCCTTATGAGACACGGGCATTACATCAGCAGCGTTTCTTGCGTGAAGAAAAAGTGATTATCGTGGCAACTATTGCTTTTGGTATGGGGATAGACAAGCCCGATGTTCGCTTTGTGGCTCACTTAGATCTTCCTAAAAGTATAGAAGCCTATTACCAAGAAACGGGGCGAGCAGGACGTGACGCTGAGCCAGCTAATGCATGGATGGTATACGGTCTAGAGGATGTGATTAAACTGCGAGAAATGATGGGTTCTGCGGTTGGTGGCACAGAAGAAAAAAATGAGTTTAAGCGCGTAGAGCATCAAAAATTAGAGTCTATGTTAGGCCTTTGTGAAATTACTAGTTGTCGTCGACATGCCTTATTGCATTACTTTGGTGATGAGTCGCCAGCACAGTGCGGCAATTGTGATATGTGCAAAAATCCTGCTGAAACATGGGATGGCACTGAAGCATCGCAAAAGGCGATTAGCTGTGCTTATCGCACGGATCAACGCTTTGGTGTGAATCATCTGATAGATGTGTTGAGTGGGGCCAATACCGAAAAGATAAAACAGTTTGCCCATCAAAAGTTAAGTGTTTACGGTATCGGCAAAGAACTCAATAAAGTGCAATGGCGATCGGTTTATCGACAATTAATCGCGCGTAATTTTTTACAGGTGGATTTTGCCAACTTTAACCGCATTCTGCTCACTGAAAACTGTCGCCCCATTTTAAAGGGCGAAGCTTCTATTGAATTGCGTAAAGATGTGGTGCAAAAAACGGCATTGCGAAAATCATCAGCTAATACAAAGGCGATCCTAGACCAGCATAAAACGGATTTGTGGGAATTGTTGCGTGAATGTCGTTTAGATCTAGCGCAAGCTAAAGGTGTTCCACCATATGTGGTTTTTCATGATAGTGTGCTTATGCAAATGGTTGAAGAATTACCCTCAAGTATTGCGCACTTCTCTCGTTTGAGTGGCGTAGGACAAAAAAAGTGTGATCAATATGCCAGCGCTTTTATTGCCGTTATTCAAGAGTATGCGGATAAGAAAAAAAATAGCATAATGACCAGCGGAGAATTATCACCTACAGTTGATGAAACCTACAGATTAATATCCTCCGGCGAAACACCTGAAGCTATAGCGACTCAACGGCAATTAGCACTTTCTACTATTTATACACATATATCTCAATTGATACGTTTTAGTAAAGTCGAGCTAAGTGATGTGGTGAAGTTAACTCAATCTGAGTTACATCAAATAGAAGGAGTGTTTGTGGAATGTGGGTTGATGGATGAAATGGCAAAACTCAAACCCGCTTATGATGGTTTAGCGGAAGCGTATTCTTATAGTGTTTTACGTTGTGTTCATGCCGATTTTGTACGTCGTTTATAATCATCTAGATACTTGTAAGGCCATACATGAAATCACTTATTCTATACCACACATTGGGCTGCCATCTCTGCGATCTTGCAAAAGAACAAATTGAGCCTTTGCTAGATGTATGTGATTTACGTTTGGTCGAAATAGATATTGCCGATGATGAAACCTTGTTACAGCGTTATGGTGTAAGAATCCCGGTTATTCGATTAGCGACAGAAGCGGAGAGTACTGAGATAGGCGCTGATCTAGGTTGGCCCTTTGATACAGAAGCTGTTTACCGATGGTTGTTGGCGCAGTAGTAATAAATTTTAGAGCCATCTAATACATCTAATACTTTAAATTTTTTCTTTGTCATACCACTCTACCCTTTATGACTCTATTGTGTGGTTCTATTTTATGGTTCTATTTCATGGTTCTATTTTATGGTTCTATTTCATGGCTCTATTTTATGGTTCTATACCTTGGTCATCTTATTTAGTTTGTTCTTTACTCCAATACAGGCCATTTAAATAGGCTTGAGTCAGCTCTTGATTGCTAATGTTGTAATCTTCTAGATTGGCTAAGTCGTCTTTGGTGAGCTTGTCTTCTTGGTAGTGAATGGCAATGCGTAATATTTTCCCCTTATCCCCTTTGTAGTGTAATAACGCACTTAATAATTCTTCACTCAAGCCTAGTTTTTTAATCAAATTTTCTAGTGGTGTATCAAAAAACGCATCAATCACCGAAAAAAGGCCAATTGTAAAATAGCCATCAGGTGCAGGTTTTTTAGTAATTATTTCGCCGAGTAATTCGCACATCTTGGCTCTTACCATGGCGGTTTCTAATAAAATTTGTGGCTTGTTATCTAGGCTGCCTAAGGCTAATAAGTTAATCCAGTTGCGTAGATTGTTTAGCCCTAGAGTGACAGCAGCTTGTCGAACGGAGTCGACCTTTTTCATTTGCGCGTACATGCCCGAATTGAGTGTGCGGAGTAGGTTGTAGCTTAATCCTACATCGGCGCTAATAGTGTTAATGACATCATCGAAATCCACATCCGTTTTATTTAATTTTCCGATCAATTGCAATACTGACATCGCATTACGTGACATTTTTTTACCGGACAATATTTTAGGTTTGGCAAAAAAGTAGCCTTGAAATAACTCGAAACCTAATTCTTTGCATTGCTCATATATTTCATAGTTTTCGACTTTTTCTGCGAGCATAGTAATGCCGCGTGCTTTTAATTTAGGAATATAATTGGCCCATGTTTCTGGCGCTTGATCTAAGACATCAAGTTTAATGATGTCCGCACATTCAATTAGGGATAAAGTCTCTTTAGTGAGGCAAAAGTCATCGAGTGCAATCTTGTACCCTTTACTTCGTAAATGTTTAAGCGCTTTAATTAACTCGGGTGTTACTGCTTGGTCTTCTAGTAATTCAATTACTAGCTGTTTTGGTGAAAGAGGGGGGAGGTTGTTAATAATAAGATTACTGGTGAAGTTAACAAAAGCTAATTGTTTGCCAATAACATCGTTTATCGAAAGATCATTATAAGCAGCAAGTAATACATCTATCGTAGCGCTATCTTGATTACCAATGACAGCATGATTAGCTCCACCGTTATTCATCCGGTACAGCAGCTCGAAAGCCACAACCTTTAAAGAACTGTTACAAATAGGTTGTCTTGCAATCAGGTTTGAATGGGATACATCGAGTTCTTTTTCTTTTTGCACAGTGATTTATCCATATATTGACTGAGTGACTCATTTGAGTGTAGTAGAAAAGCGATAAAACGACGAAAAACTTTTAGATTAATGTGCGATATACCATGTCTCGTCTACACTAATAAGAGTAACTGCTATTTTTATCTGTAACTGAAAGAAATTGGATCTGTTGAACTTATGTCAAATTTACTAGAAAGTATTGATTCGAGAACCAACCTTGTTGGTGAAAATCGCTTAGAATTATTGATGTTTCGGTTGAAATCTCAACAAATATTTGCCATTAATGTCTTTAAAATTCAAGAGGTTGTACAGGTTCCCCCGTTGACTGAAATGCCTCATAGTCATCCGGCTATATGCGGTGTTGCTCACTTACGAGGCAAAGCGATTCCTGTTATTGACCTCAATATCGCAATTGGTCGCTCTCCCTTAGTTAAAGACGAAACTTGTAATCTAATCGTGACTGAGTACAACCAGTCTGTACAAGGTTTCTTAGTAGGCCCTGTTGATCGTATTATCAATTTGAATTGGGAAGAGATTCTTCCACCCCCGAAGGCATCCGGTAAAGAACATTTTCTAACGGCATTTACCCGGGTGAATGATGTTATCGTCGAAATATTGGATGTGGAGCGTGTGTTGGCTGACATTATTCCGCCTACGACTCAGGTATCCGAAGGTGTTATCGAAACGGATTTAGTTGATTTAATTGGTGATAAGCAACTAGAAATACTCTCAGTGGATGATTCGCAAACGGCGAGAAAGCAAATCATTGCGACAGTAGAAAACTTGGGTCTCAATGTCAATGTCATTACGGCAAACGATGGTCTGAAAGGCTTAACCATGTTGAGGGATTGGGCAGAAGAAGGTGTTGATGTAAATGAGAAGTTGTTAATGGTGATTACGGATGCGGAAATGCCAGAGATGGATGGTTATCGTATGACCTATGAAATTCGTAAAGATCCTAAATTAAAAGACTTGCATATTGTGATGCATACATCATTAAGTGGTAGCTTTAACGAAGCAATGGTAGAGAAAGTCGGTTGTAATGGTTTCTTATCTAAATTCCGCCCCGATGAACTCGCGACACTCATTCAAGCTAGAATTCGTGACCTTTACGAAAAATAACCTTTCCTATTCCAGCTCTTATCATCAATGAGAGCTGGAGTCTCATATTCTAATTACCCGTCAAAAGCTTGTTGATTTCTGTGGTGTTAGTTCATTGACTAACGAGGGGCTAGCTATTCCTATAATATTGAATTCGCTTCAGCTAATGTTAGCAAATTCGATTCCCTTCCTTGACGGTAGTTATAGATCACTTCGTAAGACAATACATTCTGCACGTATTTTCTGGTTTCTTTAAAGGGGATAATTTCTATCCATACGTCCAGTGGTAACGAAGCGTTAGATCTTTTGAGCCACTGCTTAACTCGATGCGGCCCTGCATTGTATGAGGCGATAGCAAGAGCGCGGTTATCTCCGTATTGTTCAAGTAAGCCGGTTATGTAATGACTACCTAAAGTAATATTATATGCGGGCTCGAATAACTTCCCTTTTTTATACGCTAATCTAGCTTTCTTTGCGGTTTCTTTTGCTGTGGCAGGCATTATTTGCATTAAGCCTCTTGCGCCTACTCGTGACTTAGCGTCAAACTCCCAAGCACTTTCTTGACGCGCAATAGAAAAGACTAAAGAGCTGGGAATATCATGTTTTTTAGCTGAGCGATGAATAATATCGCTATGAACAACAGGGAAGCGAATATTGAGATCGTCCCAGTATTTGGCTCCCGCCATGGCTTCAATGGCTTTGCGATCCCATCCCCATTGGTTGGCAATCTGCGCGGCGGCAATAAACTCTTCGGTAGAAAGTCCTCTCACGGCATAGCGCCACTCGGTTCTGGCTCGATGCATTTCTTCCATCAATAAAAACTCTTTTGCCCTTGCAAAAGCTGGCGAGTTTTTAAGGCGATTAATTAATGCTTGATCTACGGGCGCGGGCTTATCTTCAAATTGATAATCTGTTTTTTGTCTGTCGGCAGATAAAAAACCATAGAAACTACGGGACTCGGATAGTCGTTGATAGATGGCCGTAGGCGTTTCCGATAGATTATCAATAGCCGTTATTGCTGTTAGTTCTTCCAGTGAGCGAGCTTTCCAATATCGCCATCTGTCAGATGTTAATTGCTCTTCTGGTAATTGTAGAATCCATTGTTGAACATTTTTCCAATCTTGTTTGGCAAGTAACTTTCTTAATAAATACTCTACCTGCTCTGAACGGTTTTCTGTATCCATCTCTTTTAATAAGGGCATAGCCTGTTCAAGCTTTTCTTGTCTAATCAGTTGGCGAGCAATACGGTTGTTGAGTCGTTGCATCGCTTCATTATCAAAGGCGTAGGTTTTCTTGAAGCGATTGAAAAGCTGTCGTGCCTCTTCGGGTTCTCGATAAGCATGACGATATAAACCATTTTCAATAATATCAATCACATGTTGTAGCGACGCATCGTTGAATGATGAGGCTTTAGTCGTGGTAGCAATAGCCTTGACTTCGCGAATGTCTTTTGGTGACGAGTGTACTTTCTGATATAGGTCGGCTAAGTAGCGATCACTCGCGGTCATTTTTTGTTTGAGATATTTTGCTAAAGAAGTGTTTTTCTTATTAACCGCTAAAGTATACCGTTGCCATAATTTTTCTGTTGTTAAGTGCCCTTGCTTTTTCCAGACGGCAAATACTGGGTCACAGGCTTTAGGTTGTGATTTACTGCTCAGCCATAGTTTGTCGACAGCTGCTAAGTCTATTGTTCCTTCTGTGCGGTATTGCGCTTGTAAGTGAAAGCAGACTAAGTCGGTTTTTTTCACATTAGCATGGTAATAACGTTTATAATCCGGCCAGTTTTTTTGCTCTGCCAAATAATATAACCATTTAGATAAAAGACGGTCGCCTAAATAACTGTTTTTATGTTGTGTAATGAACTGGGTTATTTTCTTTTTGTTGGCCTTGGCTACTGCGGTCACACCATATTGGCTATTGCTTTTGGATAGCCTACGTATGTCTAGAGCCTTACTTAACTCTGTATATTCAAGGTAGGGCTGCAAAGGGTAGTTATTTAATTGTTGTTTTAAACGCTGGTATTTAGGTTGATCATTATTGTTTAACGCTATCTTGGCATCTAGGTACAGTTTTCGCTCATTGGCATAGGTGTCATATGGCGGTGTGTTGTTAGCATTGCCGAGTTGGGGGTATAGCGTTACACATAGCAAGGGCAGTGCAAGCGCTTTTACCAACATGCGTGATAATACGAATGTGTTAGTAATGCGTAAGCTTTTGATATTCGTCTTGTGTGCGCAAGTAAACATGACCATCCTTAAATGTGGGAAGCAAATTTATTTTAATTATCATCTAGCGGTGTAACCATATACTAATGTAGTTGTACTAATTTGGTTGTACTAATGTAGTCGCTTTACATTAATGTAACAGTTTGCCTAGACGATCTCTACCGATAATACAGATAACTATCTAATAGCCTAATCGCTATTGGGTAGTCATGTAGTTGACCCATGAACTACCTGTAAATTACCTATAAATACCTATGAATTATGGAACTCATTAATGGAACTCATTAAATTCGATCAATGTTCGCTACATTATGGTGAACAAGTATTGATGGACAGTATTGATTTGTCCATTCACAAAGGCCAAAAAATATGTCTTGTTGGGCGTAATGGCACAGGTAAATCCACCTTACTAAAAATGATGATGGGCGATGTAAAGCCCGATGGCGGCAGTATCTGGCGGCGACAGGGCTTACGTATCGCCTATTTAGAGCAAGACCTGCCTAGCGCAGACGAGCTCACAGTATACGATGTGGTGGCCTCGGCCTTTGAAAACCTAGGGGAGTGCTTAACCGCGTATCGTCAGTTATCTATGACCGCTAGTGATACGGCGTCGTTAAACGAATTAGCGCGTTTACAGCAAATTATCGAAACCCAAGACGGTTGGGTGCTACAGCAAACCATCGAGTCGACCTTGTCTCGCTTCTCTCTTGATCCCGATGTCACCATGGGCTCATTGTCCGGTGGGTGGCGTCGCCGCGTATTATTAGCTAAAGCCTTAGTTATTGATCCCGAACTGCTGTTATTAGACGAGCCGACTAACCATTTAGATATTCATAGCATTGAATGGCTAGAGCAGCAGTTAGCGACCTTTACTGGCGCGCTCGTCGTGATTAGCCATGATAGACATCTATTACAACAGCTAGGCAACCGTATTGCTGAGTTAGATCGTGGCTATATATGGTTTTATAATGGCAGTTATCATGACTTTCTGGAAGGCAAAGAGAAGCGCTTAGAGGAAGAAGCGCGTCATCATGCCTTATTTGATAAACGCCTCGCGGAAGAAGAGGTATGGATTCGACAAGGGATTAAAGCCCGAAGAACCCGTAATGAAGGTCGTGTTCGCGAATTAGAAAAAATGCGCAACGAACGGCAGCAGCGCCGAGAGGTTCAGGGTAAGTCCTCATTTGTGATTGATAAGGGCGAATCGTCGGGTAAATTAGTGTTTGAAGTAGATAACTTACGCTTCCGCTGGCAAGAGGATAAGCCGTGGATTATTGACGATTTCTCAACTCGCATTTTACGCGGAGATCGTATCGGTGTGATTGGTAATAACGGTACAGGTAAAAGTACCTTATTACAGCTCATGCTGCAGCAACTGACGCCCACCGAAGGCAAAGCGAAGCAGGGCACTAAACTGTCGGTCGCGTATTTTGATCAGCAACGCAATCAACTCGAACTAGATAAAAGTGCGATAGACAATATTGCCGGTGGTCGTGAATACATTAGTATTAACGGTCGTGATATCCATATTATTAGTTATCTAAAAGACTTTATGTTTACTGGGGAAAGGGCCAGAACGCCGGTAAAAACACTCTCCGGTGGCGAGCGCAATCGTATCTTACTTGCCAAGCTATTTAGTCAGCCGAGCAACTTGTTGGTACTGGATGAGCCCACTAATGACCTTGATGTAGAAACCCTAGAACTACTGGAAGAACGTTTATTGCAGTACGACGGCACCATATTAATGGTAAGTCATGACAGGGCATTCCTCGATAATGTGGTAACCAATATCATCGCCTTTGAAGAAGAAGGTCATGTGGCTAGCTATGTAGGGGGTTACACCTATTGGCACGAGCAATTTTCCAAAAGCAAAGCCAGTAGCCGTAAGCGCGGCAATATGAAAGAAAATGTTGTTTCAGATAAACCCGTAGAAAAGGCAGCAGTTGCTAAGGCCGAGCCAGCTACATTGCAGAAAAAGCGGAGTTATCAAGATCAGCGTGAATTGGATAAGTTACCAGCAAAGATCGCCAAGCAAGAAAAAGTCGTGAGTGAGATCAACGATCAAATAGCCGATGCGAGTTTTTATCAATCCGATAGCAAGCATGTGGAATCGGTATTAGCCAACCTATCACAACAACAGGCCGATTTAGATGCATTATATAGTCGCTGGGAAGAGTTGGAAGGCTAGCCAGAACGTTGACTAGCCGTTGAATGGCAGGCAGTGGCAAAGACAGTAACAAATAGAATCAATAAACAGAGAATGTTATGGATAGTTATTGGCCGGTAATTTTTATTGTATGTGCGATTGCCTTGGCGGTTGGCCCCGTGATGATGATGCAGCCCAGCCAGCGTATCCGTCGACTCAGTGCGCTGCGACAAGCGGCGGCACAAAAAGCCATGCGCGTACGCTTAACCACCGTGACCTTGCCCTCAGGTAAAACAGACGTAGCGGTGTACAGTATGCCGCTACCGCCTACCGAAGCGGTACGTGCATCGTGGGTCTTGTTACAGCAAGACTATCAGCACGATGTAAACTTTTATCAACAGTGGGAGTGGGATAATAAAAAGCATACTGCTCCAGCAGCGCAACATGCGATGTTGCGTGAGCTACTGTCGTCATTTGACTCAAGTATTATCGGGCTCGAAGCCGGTCAGTCATCTGTTGGTGTGTATTGGTGTGAAAAAGCACTCACCATAGATGATATCGAAACCCTACTGACTCGCTGTAAAGAGGCGCTGAGCTAATCATTCCTTTTTAAGGTGATGTCGCCAAAGCAATGGATTACAAAGTAATAAATCACATAAAATATTGTGCCTCGCCGATATTGTCTATCTGGTGAATATGGTAGAGTGCGTTTTTGTTGATGAAAGCCAATAATAAAAACAGTTATTTTTTTCTGTAGGAGAATACATCGTCGTGGAAAATATTATTGTCGCAGGTGGTTGGTTAATGTGGCCGATCATTTTATGTTCTATTGCTGTAATTGCGATTTCGGTAGAACGCTTCTGGACATTAAATGCGAGTAAAATCGCCCCTAAAAACCAGCTAGCACAAGTGTGGAGCTGGGTGCAAAACAATCAGATTGATGCGGCTAAATTACGTGAGCTACGTCAAAGTTCCGAGCTAGGTCGTATTCTTGCTGCAGGTTTGAGCAATGCACAAGCCGGTCGGGAAGTAATGAAGGACAGCATCCAAGAAGCGGCTAGTCAAGTAATTCACGCGATGGAGCGTTATGTCGGCGCGTTGGGGACTATTGCCGCAGTATCGCCGTTGCTGGGTTTACTAGGGACAGTGCTGGGTATGATTAAAGTCTTTGTGGCCATCGAGCTACAAGGCACCGGTAATGCAGGCGCATTAGCTGGGGGTATTTCCGAAGCACTCATTACCACCGCAGCGGGTTTGTGTGTGGCTATCCCCGCCATGATTATGCACCGCTTTTTTGTGCGCAAAATTGATAGCCTAGTAGTGGTCATGGAGCAGGAGTCCGTTAAATTGGTCGACGCGCTACATGCGGATAAACCAGCAAAGGCTTAATGGTTTGTACTCATTACTTATGTTCAAACATCATCTATAAAAAATAGGGTGACACGTGCAATTTCGCCGACAATCTAATCAAGATGAACAAATCAACCTCACGCCGTTAATCGACGTGGTGTTTTTATTGTTGATCTTTTTTATGGTCTCCACCACTTTTACCAAAGAAACCCATCTAGAAATTGATTTGCCAGAAGCCTCCGCTGAACCTGCTACGGCGAGCGAAGGTTTGTCTATT
>AEVK01000145.1 GCA_000209515.2 gamma proteobacterium IMCC1989 | reverse complement strand
CCATCCGCTACCGCTTCATAAACATAACCATCCTTAGGCATATTTTCCGTTTTCAAACTTCTAAAAAATCGTTCCATAGGAGCATTATCCCAACAGTTACCTCGACGACTCATGCTCTGTTTGATTTGATAACGCCATAGCTGTTGCCTGAAGGATACGCTAGTGTAATGACAGCCTTGATCTGAATGGAACATGACACCTGTTGGCTTTCCTCGTGCGACAAAAGCATTCGATAATGCTCTCTTTGTAAGCTCGCTATCGGGGGAGTCTGAAAAGGCAA
>AEVK01000146.1 GCA_000209515.2 gamma proteobacterium IMCC1989 | reverse complement strand
GTCAAAGTTACATTAGTCAAAGTTACATTAATCAAAGTTACATTAGTCAAATTTACATGCATAAAACACGCCGATTGCTCAACAAATACTGATGAATCAACACACTAACACTATTTGAAAAATTCGCATTTTGTGCAGAATTTTCTACACTCATTAGGGACGATTGTATTTTTAGTTCTTTAGTTTGCGCCTTTTTCGGATTCTTCATATGAAAATTAATACCAAAATGATTATTGGCGGTGGGTTTTTATCCGTTATCCCTGTGGTGGTCAGTGGTATTTTTTTGGCGAATATCGCTATTAACGAAAGTCGAGTCGCCCTTGAAGAAGATGCCAAACAATCGCTTATTGCTATAAGGGATATTACTGCGACAGAAATTACTAACTATATTCATACAATCGAAAAAGAAGCCGCCAGCCTCTCGGAAAACCTCATGGTGGTCGATGCGATGAATGAGTTTTCTACAGCTTTTTCAGAGTACGCAAGCAATATACCCAATAGCGAGAGTGCCCAACAAAAAAATAGTGTGGACAATTATTATCGTCAAGCCTTTGGTCAACACTTTGCTGAACTTAACCATAACACGCAAATAGATACCACTGCTTTACTCGGCTCGCTAGACAAAGAATCTATTGCATTACAATACGATTTTATTAGTAATAACGATTCACCTCTAGGAAGTAAACACCAGCTAGATAAACCTACACGGGCATCTAGTTACGCCAACCACCACGAAAAATACCACCCCGTATTTAGAAAATATATTGAACGCTTTGGCTTTTATGACCTCTTTTTAGTTGACCATCGCACAGGAGATATTGTTTATTCGGTCTTTAAAGAATTAGATTACGCCACCTCACTGATTGATGGCCCTTATGCCAACAGCGGTATTGGCCAAGCTTTTAGAAAAGCCAATAATGCCGATAGCACTGACTTTACTGGATTAACTGATTTTGCCCCCTACGTTCCTTCTTATAATGCTCCTGCCTCTTTTATTGCCACCCCGATCTACGATAAAAATTTAAAGGTAGGAATACTTATTCTACAAATGCCCATTGATAATATTAATGCGGTGATGACCCACAATCAGGATTGGAAAAACAGCGGGCTGGGTGATTCAGGAGAGAGTTATCTCGTGGGCGCAGACTTTACTATGCGCAGTAACGGACGTTTTTTACTAGAAGACAAAGTCGCTTATTTAGACCTCATGAGCCACATCGGCTTACCCAAAAAAACCATTGAAGAACTAGACACTAAAAACACTACTATTGGCCTACAACCTGTCCAAACAGAAGGTACAGAAGCGGCTCTTTCTGGCGAAAAAGGTTACGCTATTTTTCCGGATTATCGCGGAATTTCCGTTTTATCCGCCTATAAGCCATTAAATATAGGCGGCTTACAATGGGCGATCATGAGCGAAATTGACGAAACCGAGGCCTTCGCACCTGTCGAGAATATTAAGAGCGCCATTACACAAACAACACTCATTATCTTATTGATTGCACTCGCAACAGGCCCTTTGTTGGGCTGGTTATTGGCATCCACCGTGGTAGGGCCAATAAAAAAACTCACTCAAACTATCCATTCTATGGCCGATGGCGAAGGGGATCTAACACAGCGTTTAGACGACAAAGGCACTTCTGAACTACATGAACTTGCTATGTGGCTCAACATGTTTATTGGTCACTTAGACGACACATTCTCTACCTTGATTAAGTCCGCTATGCGCCTTGTGCCCATGTCTGAAGATTTGGCAGAAGGTAATATGCTAATAATGGATATTACCGACGATCAGAACCAGCAAATTAAGACGACGGAAAACCGTTTGGTACAAGTACGAGAAGCCACAAGTAAGGTTAATAAAGCCACCGATCATATCAATCAAAACAGCCAAGACAGCATTAATGTCGTTCACCAAGGCTTAGACATTATTACTACCACCAACCAACGCATGGAGGCGTTAGAAGCAATCATCATTGAAACATCTACAGCGATAGACCAGCTAAAAAATGACAATGAAAAGATTGTGGGCATTATTGATTTTATCAACACCATTGCCGACCAAACCAATTTACTCGCCTTAAACGCCGCTATTGAAGCCGCCCGCGCAGGTGAAAGTGGCCGCGGTTTTGCCGTTGTCGCAGATGAAGTCAGAGCCTTAGCGTCGCGCACCAGTCAAGCTACCTTAGAAATATCTACCATGATTGAGACGATAAAATCAGGCACTAACAACGTGGTGGACGCGATGGAAAAAGGTAAACACTTTACCCATGAATGCAGTGAAAGCGTCACCGAAGCCAAAGATATATTTTCTGCTATTAAAAAATCCATTACTCAAATTGATGGCGCAGTCACCGATATTACGGTTGCTGCGAAAGACCAAGGAGACAGTTTCGAACAAGTGTCGAATGATTTCAAAATACTGGATGGGCAGTTTGGTAAATCCAGAGATGCTAGCTGTATCACCGCTCAAGTCGGTGAAGACATGAGCAATATGAGCATGAAATTACATAAGATGGTCAACCACTTCAAACTCACTGATCAGAATTGGAGTACGTCTAGGCGCAGTAAAGTCCGTATCGCCCTCGATGAAATGAAAGAAAGACATGCCGCAACAGATGCAGAACGTGACGATCAACACACCTCTCCTTAACGGCGAGATTCAGGCATATTCTCACATAGAAAAACAATGAAAAAGCTAAACGGCTTGGTGATTTACTGCGTAAAAAGGTAATATAAGCTTATTGTATTATTTATCACCTTATCAACTACCAAGTCGCGTTTCATGATCCCAAGCCTAAGCAGTACCTCGCCAATCCAACAACGATATTTACACTTTATCGATACCCTAAAAACCTATGGTTTTGAAGGTGACTTATGTCCGGATTATGCTAACCGAACCGTATTAGCAACTGATAATTCTCTATATCAAGTCTTACCGCAAGGGGTTATTTACCCTAAAAACATTAATGATTTAATCACCTTGACCGAGCTGAGCAATATGACTCAGTTCCACGATATTGTGTTAAGCCCTCGCGGTGGTGGCACAGGTACGAATGGTCAATCATTAACCGATGGTTTAGTGGTCGATATCTCTAAGCACATGAATCAAGTGTTGGAAATTAACGCCAAAGAACGCTGGGTACGCGTGCAAAGTGGCGTCGTGAAAGACCAGTTAAATGCGGCAATCAAGCCTTATGGCTTATTCTTTGCCCCAGAGCTATCCACCAGTAATCGCGCAACGATTGGCGGCATGATTAATACCGATGCCTCTGGCCAAGGCTCTTGTGCCTACGGCAAAACGCGAGATCACGTACTGGCACTCAAAACAGTCTTACTTGATGGCAGCGTACTCGATAGCAGTGCGATTAACGACAAGGACTTAAACGAACAAAAACAATACGCCAATCGTGTAGGCCATATTCACACCGTGGTTAACGATATTCAGCAACAATTTCACCAACAAATTGACGACACTTTTCCCAAACTTAACCGCTGCCTAACCGGTTATGACCTCGCACATATCCGTGATGATAATGGCGACTTTAATCTCAACAATATTCTTTGTGGCAGTGAAGGCACACTGGGGTTTATCGCTGAAGCAAAATTAAACCTATTACCTATTCCCAATAATACCGCTCTCGTCAATTTACGTTACGAGAATTTTAATGCCGCACTGCGAGACGCCGAAGCCATTATGGCAGTAGGCCCTACCTCTATCGAAACCGTCGATTCTAAAGTCTTGAACTTAGCCAAAGGCGATATTGTTTGGGAAACCGTTAGCGAGTTTTTTCCTGAAGACAACAATGACCCTGCGCCACTAGAAGGCGTTAACTTTGTAGAATACACCGCCGACTCGCCAGAAGCACTGCAAGAAAAAATGCAGCCCCTACTCAACCAATTAGATAACGCTAGCGACAATATCAGCATGGGTTACACCATTGCTTACGATCAAGGTGTGAATAAAATCTGGGGCATGCGCAAAAAGTCGGTGGGTTTATTAGGGAACATTCAAGGCGAAGCACGACCCATGCCCTTTGTAGAAGACACTGCCGTGCCACCTGAGAATCTAGCTGATTTTATTGTAGAATTTCGTGCGCTGTTGGATTCACACAATTTACAGTACGGCATGTTTGGTCACGTAGATGCGGGCGTTTTGCATGTACGCCCTATTTTGGATATGAAAGACCCACAACAAGCCAAGCTAGTGCGCATCATCACCGATCAAGTGGTCGAGCTGACACACAAATATGGCGGCTTATTATGGGGCGAGCATGGTAAGGGCGTACGCTCTGAATACTCGCCTAAATTCTTTGGGCCTTTGTACCCGCAGTTACAACGCATTAAAAAGGCCTTTGATCCTCGCAATCAATTAAACCCAGGGAAAATTGCCACACCTGCTGCCGATATTCCTTTACTTAAAATTGATGAAGTGACCACTCGTGGCGAACTCGATCGCTCTATTAAAGTAGAAAGCTGGGAAGGTTACAGCGAAGGCATGTTTTGTAATGGTAATGGCGCTTGCCATAACTGGGACCCTAACGATGCCATGTGCCCTTCATGGAAAGGCACGCGCAAACGCACGCATACGCCCAAAGGGCGCGCATCGTTAATGCGTGAATGGTTAAAACAACTCAGTGAGCGAAATGTAGAAGCGGTATCGGCAAGCCAGTCACTGCAGAAAAAACCGATTTATGAGTTAGCGTGGTCGTTTATACCACGGATTAAAAACACATTTAAGAAACGACGTGGCGAATACGATTTTTCTCACGAAGTTCACGAGTCGATGATGGGTTGCTTAGCTTGCAAATCCTGCGTTGGTCAATGTCCCGTTAAAGTCGATGTGCCCGAATTCCGCTCTAAATTTTTAGAACTGTATTACAGCCGTTATCTACGACCATTAAAGGATTATTTTGTGGGCAGTTTAGAAGTGGTGTTACCTTACGCGACCAAAGCGCCTAAAGTATATAACGCAGTAATGGGCGCAACGTGGGTTCAGAAAATCCTCGAAAAAACCGCTGGCTTAAGTGATAGCCCGTTATTAAGTACAATTGATTTTGATCAAGAGTTGCAAAAACTAGGCGTACGCTACGCTGACTTAGAAAATATTGCCGAGCTAAGCGATGAAGAAAAAGCGTCTGCGGTCATTATCGTACAGGATGCATTTACTCGCTTCTTTGAAACCCAGTTTGTACTCGATAGTATCCAGTTATTACAGGCCTTGGGGTTTACCCCACTGGTATCG
>AEVK01000147.1 GCA_000209515.2 gamma proteobacterium IMCC1989 | reverse complement strand
GATATCAATGGCGAATAGTGATGACAGCAAACGTATTCGATCTTCAATCCATTGTCGTCTGTGTTCATAATCTTGTTGTGTGTGTGGATCATAACCACATAAAAAGGTTCTCCGCACGCAACGAGAAACCACATGGTAATAAGGAGTGTTGGCAAGGGAGACAAGTTCTGTTCTAGGGCGGGTCATTGTTTAGTCCTTTAAACATGTGATGGCTTATTTTAGGTTGAGAAATGGTTGTGGGTCAATAGGCGAGTGCCTGTCCA
>AEVK01000148.1 GCA_000209515.2 gamma proteobacterium IMCC1989 | reverse complement strand
TTACGAGGTCAAGTCGCCGGACAAACTGCTTTATGCACGGTAGGCACACAAGGTTCGGGCTTAAATTATCGTGGCTATGATGTAGATGATCTTGCCGATAATTGCCAATTTGAAGAAGTGGCGTACCTGATCTTAAAAGGCGAACTACCTACCCAAGCAGAGCTTGATGCTTACAAAACTAAGCTAGTCTCGTTACGCACATTGCCCAGTGCACTTAAGCACACCTTAGAGCTTATTCCAGCCGATGCACATCCGATGGATGTATTAAGAACTGGCGTGTCGATGCTAGGCAACCTAGAAACAGAAACCAGCTTTGATCAACAAGATGATGCCGTTGATCGTATTCTTGCCACATTACCCGGCATGATTACTTACTGGCATCGCTTTGTCACTGACGGCGTAAGGATTGACACTAATACAACATCCACCTCTATTGGCGGCCAATTCCTAGAGCTACTTCACGGTAAAGCACCCAGCGAACTTCATGAGCGCGTGATGAATGTATCGCTCATTTTATATGCCGAACACGAATTTAATGCCTCTACTTTTGCTGGACGTGTTTGTGCCTCGACCCTATCCGATATTCATAGTGTGATTGCTGGCGCCATTGGTACCTTACGCGGCCCACTACATGGCGGCGCTAACGAAGCCGCTATGGCAATGATAGAAAATTGGCAATCTGCTGATGAAGCAGAGCGCGAAATTTTAGGTAAGTTAGAACGCAAAGAATTAATTATGGGCTTTGGCCATGCGGTTTATCGTGAGCGTGACCCGCGTAATGACATTATTAAAAAATGGTCTGAGAAATTATCGGCAGAAATGGGCGACGATGTACTTTATCCCGTTTCTGTTCGTTGTGAAGCAGTCATGAAGCGCGAAAAAGGCTTGTTCTGCAACGCAGATTTCTTTCATGCGTCGGCCTATCATTTCATGGGCATTCCAACGCCGTTATTTACCCCTATTTTTGTCATGTCTCGCGTGACCGGTTGGGCAGCACACGCATTTGAGCAACGCGCAAACAATCGTATTATTCGGCCTAGTGCCGAGTACACTGGCCCAGCACACAGAAAAGTGCCTGCGATTAGCGAGCGATAGAAAACATTCATCGTCTTCATTCCGAATAGCCTTTTTATTAATTTGGAATTCAAATACATCATCAATAGATGCCGGGTCACATCCCGGCATGACGGCAATAAATTATTCTCCCCCTTAAATATAATTTATTACCGCTCATCAATTTGCGGGTATGACTATGAACCCAGAACATACGAAGAAAGCACTTATGAATAACACACACCGAAAACCTTTGCCCGGAACAACACTCGATTTTTTTGATACTCGTGAAGCGGTTAATAAGATCAAAGCGGGCGCTTACGAAAAGCTACCTTACACATCACGCGTATTCGCTGAAAATCTTGTTCGTCGTTGTGATCCAGCCATGCTGCATGATGCCCTAACGCAAATTATCGAACGCAAACAGGATGTAGATTTTCCGTGGTTTCCTGCACGCGTAGTTTGCCATGACATTCTTGGGCAAACGGCCTTAGTTGATCTAGCCGGATTGCGCGATGCCATTGCAGAAAAAGGAGGGGATCCTTCGCAGGTGAATCCAGTAGTCCCTACGCAATTAATTGTGGATCATTCACTGGCAGTAGAACACGGCGGATTTGAAGGTGATGCTTTCGAAAAAAATCGTGCGATTGAAGATCGCCGTAACGAAGACCGTTTTCATTTTATTAACTGGACTAAAAAATCCTTTAAAAATGTCGATGTGATTCCACCTGGCAATGGCATCATGCACCAGATTAATTTAGAAAAAATGTCGCCAGTAGTCCATGCGCTAGATGGTGTTGCGTTCCCGGACACCCTAGTCGGCACCGACAGCCATACACCTCACGTGGATGCGCTAGGCGTTATCGCCATCGGCGTTGGCGGACTCGAAGCAGAAAGCGTGATGCTCGGCCGAGCATCTTATATGCGCCTACCCGATATTATTGGTGTCGAGTTAACCGGCAAACGCCAAGACGGTATTACCGCTACCGATATCGTATTAGCCATTACCGAATTTTTACGCAATGAGAAAGTTGTGTCATCTTATTTAGAGTTCTTCGGTGAGGGCGCTGCCGCATTAACCCTTGGCGACAGAGCGACTATTTCAAATATGACGCCCGAGTTTGGCGCTACTGCTGCCATGTTTTATATAGATGAAAAAACCATTGATTATCTTAAACTCACTGGCCGCGAAGATGAGCAAGTAAAACTAGTAGAAACCTACGCAAAAGAAACGGGCCTATGGGCAGACAGCCTAAAAGATGCTGAATACGAACGCGTACTCACCTTTGATTTATCGTCTGTTGGCCGCAATATCGCGGGACCATCTAACCCGCACCGACGCGTACCTACATCTGAACTCGCCGCACACGGCATTAGTGATTCTGCCAGTCTCAAAGAAGGCAACCTTCAAGAAAGCGAAGAAGGGCTAATGCCCGATGGTGCAGTTATTATTGCCGCTATTACTAGCTGCACCAATACCAGCAACCCACGTAACGTTATTGCCGCTGCCTTAATTGCCCGCAACGCAAACGCGCTAGGGCTCACGCGTAAACCATGGGTAAAGACCTCATTAGCGCCGGGTTCAAAAACCGTACAACTGTATTTAGAAGACGCCAATTTATTAACCGAGCTAGAACAGCTTGGCTTTGGTATTGTTGGTTTTGCTTGTACTACATGTAACGGCATGAGTGGCGCACTCGATCCGACTATTCAGCAAGAAGTCACTGAACGCGATTTATATACTACCGCTGTTTTATCCGGCAACAGAAATTTCGACGGACGTATTCACCCTTATGCCAAGCAAGCATTTTTAGCATCGCCACCACTGGTTGTCGCTTACGCGATTGCAGGAACAATTCGTTTCGATATTGAAAAAGATATCTTAGGTAACGATCAAAACGGTAAGCCAATCACTCTAAAAGATATTTGGCCCAGCGATGAAGAAATTGATGCGATTGTGAATGCCAGCGTGAAACCTGAACAGTTTAAGCAAGTGTATATCCCAATGTTTGATATTACCGAAGACCGTAGCGAAAAGATTTCGCCGCTATATGATTGGCGCGCACAAAGCCCCTATATTCGCCGACCACCATACTGGGAGGGCGCACTCGCCGGTGAACGCACCATGAAAGGTATGCGTCCATTGGCTATTTTGCCAGACAATATCACTACCGATCATTTATCGCCTTCTAACGCGATCATGATGAACAGTGCCGCAGGTGAATACCTACACAAAATGGGCTTACCTGAAGAGGATTTTAATTCTTATGCCACACACCGCGGTGATCACCTCACCGCACAGCGGGCAACTTTAGCCAATCCTAAATTACTGAATGAAATGATAAAAGAGAATGGCGAAGTCAAACAAGGCTCATTCGCACGAATAGAGCCAGAAGGGAACGTAACGCGCATGTGGGAAGCCATTGAAACCTACATGGAACGCAAGCAACCTTTAATTATTGTAGCCGGTGCCGACTATGGTCAAGGCTCGTCTCGTGACTGGGCAGCAAAAGGCGTTCGTTTAGCCGGCGTGGAAGTCATTGCGGCTGAAGGTTTTGAACGTATTCACCGCACCAACTTAATTGGTATGGGTGTCTTACCGTTAGAATTTATGACGGGAACCAATCGCCATACCTTAACACTTGATGGAACCGAAACTTACGATGTGACTGGAGACATTAGCCCTCGTGCAACCATGACCTTAAACATTACGCGTAAAAATGGCGAATGCATATCTGTGCCGATGACTTGCCGTTTAGATACCGCAGAAGAGGTTATGATTTATGATGCGGGCGGTGTATTGCAACGCTTTGCCCAAGACTTTCTTGAATCTACAAGTGCATAAATACAGGAGATCAATCCATAATGAATCATGCTCCACAAATAAAAATTCCCGCCACGTATATGCGTGGTGGCACCAGCAAAGGGGTATTTTTTAATATAGACGATTTACCCAAAGAAGCTCAAGTAGCCGGCCCTATTCGTGATGCAATTCTACTACGAGTTATTGGCAGCCCAGATCCTTATGGTAAGCATACCGATGGTATGGGCGGCGGCACATCCAGCACCAGCAAAATTGTTATCTTATCAAAAAGCACCCAAACTGATCATGATGTGGATTATCTTTTTGGGCAAGTCGCTATCGACAAAGCCTTTGTGGATTGGAGTGGTAACTGTGGCAACCTTACCGCAGCTGTGGGCTCTTTTGCTATCAGCAACGGACTTATTGATGAAAAGAATATTCCGCAAAATGGCCACGCTACGGTACGGATATGGCAAGCGAACATCCAAAAAACGATTCTTGCTGAAATTCCTATCACTGATGGCGAAGTACAAGAAACCGGCGATTTTGAATTAGATGGTGTGATTTTTCCTGCCGCAGAAGTGGAAGTCGCTTTTGTAAATCCAGTTGATGGCGATGAAGCGATGTTTCCTACAGGAAACCTTGTAGATGAATTAGATATTCCTAATATAGGAAAACTAAAAGCCACTATGATTACTGCGGGTATCCCCACCATTTTCGTCAATGCAGAAGATATTCATTATACCGGCACAGAATCCCAAGACAATATTAACAATGATGCAAAAGCACTCACCATGTTTGAAACGATTCGTGCACACGGCGCTGTGCGCATGGGGCTGATCAAACACATAGACGAAGCGGCCAACCGCCAACACACACCCAAAGTCGCCTTTGTTTCCACACCCAAGAATTACACATCATCTAGCGGTAAAAATATTGAATCCAGCAATATTGATTTACTCGTGCGCGCATTATCTATGGGCAAATTGCACCATGCCATGATGGGCACAGCAGCTGTTGCTATTGGCACAGCCGCAGCTATCCCAGGAACGCTAGTTAATCTGGCGGCGGGCGGAAGCGAAAAGAAAAGCGTTAGTTTTGGTCATCCCTCTGGCACGCTAAAAGTGGGCGCGGAAACAGAACAAACCAACAATCAATGGACAGTGAAAAAAGTAACAATGAGTCGCAGTGCGCGGGTATTAATGGAAGGCAATGTTCGTATTCCATCTCAACAATAGAAATAAAAAGTGGGAAGGGTGATCAAAGTAACATCACCCAATAATATGCTCCAAAGAAGGCTTACCCAACCAATAACCTTGACCGCCTTGAATCCCTAAATCCATCAAGGCTTGCCACTGCTGTTCGGTTTCAACACCTTCGGCTAAAATTTTAATGTCACAACTATTGGCAATAGCGACTAACGATCGAACAAAAAACCGTGTGTCAGCATCTGTAACCACTCGCTGAATAAAATGACGATCTATTTTCAAACAATCTACCGGCAAGGTTTGTAAATAAGCAAACTCTGATGAACCACGACCAAAATGATGTAGCGACAATTTTGCGCCATACTGCTTAATCATCAATGCAAAATCACGAATCGCATCACCAGAAAATGATAAGCCATTAGCAGGCAATTCAAATGTGAGCCTCGGCGCAAGCAAGGGATTATTCTCCAACATACTTTTTAAGCGTGATATAAACTCCTCATCTTGTATTGAGGCGATAGAGCAGTTAATACAAATATTCTCGGGGAGTACTTGCAAGCCATCTAACACTCCCTCAATCACTAACGTATCAATCTGTGGTAACAAATGAAACCGTGTTGCCATTGGCATAAATGCACCGGCAGCATATTCTTTTTCGCCAGCGCGCATACGAATCATAATTTCGTTAAACAATAAATGGCGCTCGCCATGTATCACTTCCCATACCGGCTGGAAGTAAAAGAAAAAATCATTCTCCTTTATCGCTTGCTGAATCATTGACGACCATTCATGCGCTGATATCGACACCTCGGACTTGCCAACCTTATGCCAAAAACAACCACTCACCCTCTCATTCTGTGCCTGACTTAACGCCCCATCCGCCAACGCCATAAAATTAGTTTCAGTAGACAGCGTTGGCATATATAAAGCACCAATAAAAATCGCTTGCATCTCATCAAGCTGCCACTCTAATTCTTGCAGAGCGCTATAGATTTTATCCATCAAATCTTGGCTTTCGTATTCGCTGATTGTGGGCACGAATAACGCAAAATCAGCACCCGAATGCCGAGACAATAAATAGTGAGTGCCTTCGCTGACATTCTCATCTAAGGTTTCTTGCAGGCTTTCAGCGATACCACACAAATAGTCATCACCCTGCTGCCGCCCTTGTTTAACATTCATTGCCTGTAAATCGCCCGCACGAATTAACATCAACGCACCACAAGCGGCTGCACGCTCAACGGTTAGCGCCGCTTTAAAACATTGATCAAAGTGCTGCCGATTCGACAAACCTGTCACTGCATCGGTATTTAGTTGATGATGTAAATGATCGTTTAGTTCAATATGATGCTGAAACATCCCTTTGACTTTCTCTACCATCCGATTCATCGCCAACACCACATTACGTAGCTCCGGAATATTAGGCAGAGCTTCTTGTATGGGAAATTCACGTCGGCAGATGGCATCTGCCTGTTTTTCCACTTGGCGCAAAGGGCGAAGTACAAATTTAAGGCTAGCGCCCAACAACAAATAACATAACACCGCGGTCAC
>AEVK01000149.1 GCA_000209515.2 gamma proteobacterium IMCC1989 | reverse complement strand
TTTAATACCCACTTCACCTGGGATTACATCTGCAGCCACTTCATAAACCGTTTGTTTTATCGCTGAAGACGTGTTGACTAAGCTAATAGTTTCATGAGAAGACGCCGCGCCCAATACCCCTCTCGCCCAGTTGACTACTTTACCCTGTGCATCAAAGGCTTTATATTCATAGCGATCGCCATAGGTACCGCCAAGGCCTTGGCGGACAAACTCCACACCCGAACCCGAATAACTTTTACGTGTCGTGGTATGCCAAGCGCCATCATTAATTCGTACATTTACTTTACTGACATTAGGCGATTCACCGCCAATAGAAATT
>AEVK01000150.1 GCA_000209515.2 gamma proteobacterium IMCC1989 | reverse complement strand
ACCACTACCTGAAATAAATACGCCTTGTTTGCGTAATTCATTACTGGTGCGATGTTGACCGTGTGCAGGTTGATCGACTGCGTAAGCCATAACTGCCTGCTCTGTCGCAACATCAGCTCGATTCTTAAAATTTGGTGAACGACGATTTTTGTTAATCAGAGAGTCAATACCTCCCGTTTCAACCAGTTCTTGATAGCGATAGAATGTATCTCGCGATAACCCCATCACCTTGCAGGCTTTAGAAGCATTGCCGAGCTCTTCTGCTAAGTTCAGTAAACCCGCTTTGTGTTTGATTATAGGATTGGTAGTATGGATCATGAGAGTTACCTTTGTTTTGATTTAAGATTTCAGAACCTTTATCAAAACGGGTAACTCTCTCTTTTTCAAGAGGGAGTGTCAGATCTAGTCGAGACTAATGCACTTTATTTAACCAAACTGATTCATCGTGTTGTCGCCACCATCGGCTTTTAATGCCTGATCACCTGAAAAGTACTGCTTGTGATCATCGCCGATATTTGAGCCTGCCATATCTTGATGTTTCACTGTGGCAATACCGCGGCGAATTTCTTGACGCTGAACACCTTCAACATACGCTAGCATGCCTTCGTTACCAAAATAGCCTTCGGCTAATATATCCGTTGATAAGGCCGTTGTGTGATAGGTCGGCAATGTAATTAAGTGGTGGAATACACCCGCTTGTTTTGCTGCTTCGCGCTGAAATTCTTTAATTTTACGATCTGCTTCTCGCCCTAGTTCCGTCGTGTCGTAACGCACATCCATTAAGTCGTTGCGCTGGTAAGCCTTAAGGTCGCGCCCGCTGTCTAACCAAGCATCAAATACTTGTTGGCGGAAATTTAGCGTCCAATTAAACGACGGTGAATTGTTGTATACCAATTTCGCATTAGGAATGACTTCACGAATACGATTCACCATACTGGCTATCTGGCCTACATGGGGCTTTTCCGTTTCAATCCACAGCAAGTCGGCTCCGTTTTGTAACGACGTAATACAGTCCAGTACCACACGATCTTCGCCGGTATTGGCCTTGAACTTCACTAGGCCGTTAGGTAAGCGAGTAGGCTTCACCAGTTTTCCGTTTTGTTTTAATACCATGTCCCCTTCGGTAAGGTCGGCTGGAGACTGTACTTCAGTGGTCTCAATAAACGACATATATTGCGCAGCAAGATCGCCTTCGGTAACTGAAACAGGTATTTTTTGTGTTAACCCCGCACCTAATGAATCGGTTCGCGCAACGATAATGCCGTCATCTACCCCTAGTTCTAAAAAGGCATAACGTACGGCATTTATTTTTGCTAAAAAATCTTCGTGTGGAACAGTCACTTTGCCATCTTGATGGCCGCATTGCTTGGCATCAGATACTTGGTTTTCTATTTGAATACAGCATGCGCCCGCTTCAATCATTTTTTTCGCTAAAAGATAAGTCGCCTCTTCGTTGCCAAATCCCGCATCAATGTCGGCGATGATTGGTACTACATGTGTTTCAAAATTGTTGATTTTTTGTAAGGTGTCCGCTTCTTTTTCTTTGTTGCTGTTTTCTATTGCTTCGTCCAAATCACGAAATAGATGATTTAATTCCCATGCGTCAGCTTGCTTTAAAAAAGTATAAAGTTCTTCGATGAGTGCCGACACAGATGTTTTTTCGTGCATAGATTGATCTGGCAAAGGGCCAAACTCTGAACGCAGTGCCGCGACCATCCAACCAGATAAATATAAATAATTACCTTTTAAAGACTCAAAATGTTTTTTGATAGAGATCATTTTTTGTTGGCCAACAAAACCATGCCAGCAGCCTAAAGACTGTGTGTACTTTGTTGAGTCTGCATCATATTCATCCATGTCTTGACGCATTACTTTTGCGGTGTGACGCGCGATATCTACGCCAGTAAGAAATCGATTTTGTAGTTTCATTCGGGCAACACTTTCAGGGTGAATAGCATTCCAGCTATCGCCATTTATTTTACGTAAGTGCATGATAGAATCGATTGCTTGCATATAATTGTTCATAAGGATTCTCTTTTAATGTGAATGTAAAAATTATATTTATAAAATCCGATTAGTTTTTAGCTTCTAATCGGTACTTGTTTAAAATGCATTCGGTATAACCGTTAGGTTGATTAAGGCCTGAAAAAATCAAGTCTTTAGCTGCTCTAAAAGCCGCGCTGTTATCAAGGTCATGTCCAATAGGAATATAATTGGAATCGCCTTTATTTTGTCGATCAACAACCGTTGCCATGCGGGTGAGTAAATCCAATACTTGATCGGCAGTACAAATATCGTGACGTAACCAATTGGCGATGTGCTGGCTAGATATCCGTAAGGTTGCACGATCTTCCATTAAACCCACATTGTTTATGTCCGGTACTTTTGAACAGCCAACGCCCATCTCAACCCAGCGCACTACATATCCCAAAATACCTTGGATATTGTTTGCTAACTCTTGTTCTATTTCGTGTTCGCTCAGTTCGCGTGTGAGTAATGGCAGTTGCAAGGTTGTGCCTACACTCGTGTCTATTGGGGAGCGCGCACCGTTTAAAATATCGCACTGTTCAGCCCTTACATCCACTTCGTGATAATGGATGGCATGCAGAGTCGCTGCCGTTGGTGACGGCACCCATGATGTGCTCGCACCAGCAATAAGGTGTGCACTTTTGGTTGCCATCATCTCTGACATTGCATCGGGTTTAGGCCACATACCTTTACCTATTTGTGCGCGTCCTTGTAAGCCGCACGCTAGACCAATAGACACGTTTCTATTTTCATAAGCGCTTATCCATGGTTGATGTTTAATCTCATCTTTTGGTAAAAAAGCGCCGGCTTCCATGCTGGTATGAATCTCGTCACCTGTGCGATCTAAAAATCCGGTATTAATAAACACGCAGCGACTTTTTGCTTGGCGGATACAGGCTTTTAAATTAATGGTGGTGCGCCGTTCTTCATCCATAATCCCTAGCTTCATGGTGTTGTCGGGCAAGCCTAATAAACCTTCAATACGAGAAAAAAGTTGGCAGGTAAAGGCCACTTCTTCAGGGCCGTGCATTTTGGGTTTCACAATATAAATACTGCCTTTTTTACTGTTGGCTACCCGATGATCTTTTTCTTTACGTATATCAATCATGCCAATGAGTGCAGTAAAAATACCGTCTAGAATACCTTCGTGAACACAGCGCCCTTGATGATCTCGAATCAAATCAATGGTGGTTAGCATGCCTACGTTGCGTACGAACATAACGCTACGACGACGGATAGGGTATGCCTCTCCATTTGGGCAGTTATACATTCGATCAAGTTTCATTTGGCGGATGTTGGGTCGGCCATTTTTTTCGAAAGTAGCGGATAAATTACCTTGCATCAAGCCTAACCAATTACGATAAACATGAATTTTATCTTCGGCGTCTACGGCGGCGACAGAGTCTTCACAATCCATAATGGTGGTGATCGCCGATTCTATATACACGTCATTAATACAGGCGATATCAGACCGGCCAATATTGCCCGCCGGTGCAATGTCGATCTCGGCAAGTAAGCCATGATGCTCAAGTACCAGTTCTGTTGGCGAATCTTTCGAGCCGTTGTAAGCAACAAATTGCTTCGGTGTTTTTAATCCGGTATAGGTGCCGTCTTTCAATACCGCCACTAGCTGTTGGTAGTAAATTTGATATAAGGTTACGTCGCGGTGCGAGCCGTTTTTGAGCGGGTAATGCTCATCTAAAAACTCACGTGCCATGCCGATAACGGCATCACCTCGTAGCGGATTGTAGCGTTGCCCGGGTTTTAGTTTGCCGGTTTTAGGAATAATGTCACTGTTATAAAATGCATCGTATAAGCTGCCCCAGCGAGCATTAACGGCGTTTAACGCAAAGCGGGCGTTGCTGAGCGGCACAACTAATTGTGGACCGGCGATTTCTGCAATTTCGGCATCTACATTTTCTGTGTCGATAGAAAAATCGTCGCCCTCGTCAACCAAGTAACCAATGTCGCTTAGAAATTGTTGGTACTCGGCTACGTTGTAGTCTTCGCCTTGATGCTGTTGATGCCAGCCGTTGATTTGGGTTTGAAAAAGACCTCGCTTCAATAATAATGATTCATTGATGGGAGTGAACTCTTCAATAATTGACATGACGTTTGGCCAGAACTGCGCTTTATCAATGTCACATAATGGCAATACGTCGTTTTCAATAAATTCGCGAAAGTTGGAGTTGATGATAAATCCTTCGCTCATTTCTAATGCTGCAGTTTTCATTGTCTTTACCTTATTGGTTCACTCGTGTTGTAAATGTTGTTCATGTCTAGAGGGTGAGGGTGAAAGTGTGGTTAGAAGTGTGGTTAATATTGCTTCCTAGACATTGATTAGCATTCTATGTGTAAAATGCATATAATTTCACAAACAAAATTTCACAGTGTTAACTTTACAAAATGAATAAAAAACCATCACTATTACGAAAAGGGCATTTCTTAGGGACGAAGATTCGCCACTTAAGAAAGCGCAACCACCTCACCATGGAGGATTTGTCCGTTCGTTGCGTACAAATCGACGCCGACAGTGCCCCCTCTGTTTCCTATTTGTCTATGATAGAAAACGGTAAGCGTGTACCTAGCGAGAAAATGCTAGAGGTCATTGCGGAGGTGTTTCAGAAGGAATTGGCGTGGTTTCTCGATGAGTCACCAGAACAGGATGCCTTGATCGAGCAAAAGAAAAAAGGGGGGATAGAAGGGGTTGCTCTAGAGCCTGAGTTTCTGTTTTCCAAGCAGCATTTGCAAAGCGCCTTACCCGAGATGTTGTCTCAAACTGGCACATCCGGTCGGCAGTTTGCTCATTTACTTATTCGTGCTCACCAAGAGCATCATCAAAATAACTTCCCTGATTTGGAGAAAATGGCGGAAGAAGTGGGTAAAAAGCAAATGCCCTTTGCTTTAGATGATATTTACAAAATTGTTAAAAAAATGGGCATGACAATAAAGTGGTTTAATCGTGATCCCGATAGTGTCGCCGATGAAACAACAGTGACCACCAATACATTAATACGATCTTTTTATGAGCCGCCGGGCGAAATCTATGTGAATGAGCGCTTATTACAGCACCCAGACCGCCTGAGATATGATTTGGCCACGCATATAGGCCATTATGTTTTATATGGCAAAGACGGTTTGTCGAGCACCAATGCGTCCGGTCATGGCTTGATTGGCCAAATGCATAAGCAGGCCAATGAGCTACATGAATCAATGACCATTGATTCAACCGATATACTGCAAGCGTGGCGAGATTTTGAGTGTAGCTTTTTTGCTGGCGCTTTACTCTGCCCTAAGGCTGCGTTTAAGCAGCATCTTAATCGAACGGCTTATGCTATCGATGCGAATGTTCCGATAGGTGTTTCGCTGGCGGCATATATGCGACGCATGACATCGGTGTCGTCTTACCCTCATTGGCATTATTTTGATGCGTATCAGCCAGGTCGATTAAAGGCGGTGTATCGCGGTAACGGCATTCCTTTGCCCATTGGCAATATGCGCCCAATACAAGACCCTTGTCCTCATTGGTCTTTGTTTCGCGTACTAGGGGTAGATTCAGGAAAGCCACGAGCGCAAATTTCTATCTTGCGTAAAGGCAATAAAGACATTATTTATTCTTGTGACTCTATTCGTACCGTCGACCTTGCTGGAAATCCACATGTCTTGTGTGTGGGTATTGACCTTAACCCTGCGTTAGCATCACAGGGTATCGATCCTCAAGAAATTGCAGAGACGATCAAAGCAAAATGTATTGCCAATGGTGGCGATGCACCGATTCCAGAGTTTATTAAAAAAGAGATTAAACGCGTGGCGCGCATTCTCAATATTTCTTGGGTAGAAGCAGGATTGGATCATGATGCAATTGTTATTTGTCCTCGTGGGGGATTATGCCCACGAGATCCACAGTGCAGTAACGAACTGTCTTTTGCTGAACCATCCATCAGTATGAAAGATATTCGGCAACAAATTATGGATAGTTTGCCTTAGCTTTGTTTTTATGTGTCAAGGCTTATAAGTTTTCTTCAGCAAATTCAGCTAAGCGACTCCTCTCGATGCCGTTAATATGCATGATGCCAGCGTGTTGATAATTTTTGCTTTTTTCGACTAAGTAGGTCAGGCCAGATGTAAGTGGGGTAATGTATTTGTTATCGATTTGCGCTAAGTTACCCAAAACAACAATTTTTGAATTCATCCCTACGCGGGTAATAATCGATTTTAATTGAAATTGTGTTAAGCCTTGGCTTTCGTCAATAATAATATACGCATTATTAAAAGAGCGGCCGCGCATAAAATTGAGTGACTTAAATTGGATGTTGGCTTTTTCTTTAACATAATCAATGCTGCTCATACTGTGTTCGTCGTTGCCGTGTAGCACTTCCAAATTATCATCAAAAGCCGCTAGCCACGGTGCCATTTTTTCTTCTTCTGTTCCTGGTAAAAAACCAATGTCTTCTGCCATGGGGGTGGTAGATCGAGCCACAATTAATTTGTTGAAACGTTTTTCTTCGATGATAGCGTGCAAACCATAGGCCAGTGCCAGCAAGGTTTTTCCTGATCCTGCGGGGCCGGTCAATACCGTCATGTCGGCGTCGTCGTAATTGAGTAAAAAGAAACTCATAGCTTGTTCAATATTTCGCGGTCTGACTCCCCAATAATTTTGGCTCATTAAATGTTGTTTATTTAAATCTAATAAATGAATGTGTTTGTCATCCATTTTGGTGATTAGCCCAATAAAATCTTTATTGTCGAGAATAAATTGTGTGGGGTAAGCATGTGGGAAAATATTTCTGTCAATGCAGTGCACAGTGTCGCCGCCTAAATTAGCGGTGCTCACATTGTTATTGCCTGAATCAGCACCGCCGACAAAATCCCAAAAAGGCATGTCGATGGTTTCATAGCCTTGTGCCAATAATTCTAGGTCATCTATCACTCGATCATTTCGGTAATCTTCAACAATATGCAAGCCAGACCCTTTTGCTTTTAAACGCATGTTGATATCTTTTGTTACCAGACAAACGGTAGAGCCTGCATTTTCCATTTGTAAATTAAGCGCTACGTTAATAATTCTATTGTCGTTTGCATGCTGGGTATTAATGCTTAAATACGGAATGTTATCGTCATTTTTAATACGTTGATCTACGTAGATAGATAACGAGCCGACAGATCTTTGTGTGTCTTGCGTAGTGATGGGAACGCCATTTTGTATTTCTTTTGGTGTGGCGCTGCCCACAATTTTTTCTATGTTGTTGATTGCAATTCTAGCTTCTCGGCTGACTTCTTTATCTTTTCTATCTTTAATAATATCGAGTTCTTCTAACACCGTCATTGGGATGACAACATGATGCTCTGCAAACGCATGAATTGCCATGGGATCATGAAGCAACACATTAGTATCTAAAATGTAAAATTTTTCCATGGGAATACTCCTTCAGTGATAAAGATAAATAGGGTGATAATAAGTTTGATAAAAGATCAGGTGATAGAAAGTATGATAAATATAAATTGTATGGAATTATATTTCGCTGCTTGATCGATACGCTTATAGACAATATGAGGTTTTTATACAGAAAGAGAGAGGCGAGAATGTTTGCTGCCAGCAGCAAGAAAGTTTTCTTGAAAGATAAAATGTCATGCATAAACAAGCGACGCACCTCTCAGCTCTCAACTTTCAACTTTCAACTCTTACCTTCACCTTTCGGAAAGGCAGGCATATATTTGTGCTACACCTGCTGTTTAGGATATGTGTTGTTACTATTGATTATGCGCATATATTGCCATAGGTCAAGTGACAAAACGATGACGGTAGGCGTGAAAAAGTTAAGTTCAGAGGCTCCTTTAGTATATCGGAGGTGCAAACCATCTTGTTGAGGTTGCTTTTCGTACAATACTTATTAGTTAATAAAATCGTATGTAAACAATAGGTCGTGTCATTATGAATGTGATTAAAAAGCCCGTCTTATTAGATGAGCTGTCCCGTTTTCCGGTTATCGATAAAGTGATTATAGAATCGCTGGAACAAGCGTTGTATCGCTTAGTTGTTGAGGTTGATCAACAGCAATACTACGTCTTGGAAAAGGCCAATAAAGCGTTAACTCGGCGAAGTATTGTTGCCATTCAGGAGTTATTAACCCCCTTCGTTATACATGGTATGTACCTCTCTCACCAAAGCCCTTACGATGAGATGATTGGCCATGAAGTGAATGATAATAGTAATGAAATGTTCGTGCCGATAGGAGATTATTTTAAAAATACGCGAAATGACACAGTTCATTGAGATTCAGGTGAAAATTTGCAAATGAAAAAAAGTTCGTCAAAAAATATCGTACTATTTGATAGTCACTGCCATTTAGATTTTGATGTGTTTTCGTCATCTAGAAAGTATTTATGGCAGCAATGTTTAGCGGCAGGTATTCAGAACCTACTGATTCCTGGTGTTAAGCCGGAGCAATGGCCTGCAGCGTTGAAAATGACGGAGGCTTACGATGGAGTCCTGATGTCTTGTGGCCTCCACCCTTGGTTTATCGAAGATAATATTGGAGCGTTGCCAGCAGATGTTGAATGGTCTTCCTCACTCGCGCCAGCGCATTGTGTTGCCGTTGGTGAATGTGGCTTAGATGCGGCTATTGCTATCCCGTTAAGCAAGCAAATCCCTATCTTTGAACGACATTTGGCTATTGCCAAGCAGCTCGGTATGCCCGTTATTATCCATGTACGTCACACGCACAATGAGACCGTTCGCTTGCTCAAAAAATATCGCTTAGAAAAAGGTGGGGTGATTCATGGCTTTACCGGCAGTCAGCAATTGGCTGCGGAATATTGGCGAATGGGTTTTTACTTAGGGGTCGGTGGCAGTATTACGTATTCCCGTGCAAGCAAAACGCGGGAAGCGATTCGTTCTATGCCTGTAGAGTCATTATTACTCGAAACCGATGCGCCGGATATGCCGCTATCTGGTTATCAAGGCGAGAACAATTCGCCGTTAAAGCTCCCGCTTATTGCTCATGCTTTAGCGGAGTTAACCGGTGTTTCGATTGAAGAGGTTGCTAGAGTCACTACCCAAAACAGCCGTCATTTATTCGGCTTGTAACGCTGCTGGTTATGCATATATCGTTTAATAGTCAGTTTATTATGCTAATTGGGTATTGGTACTAACTAATCAAATTGCGTATTTTACAGGTTGAAATAATAATAACTAAAAGTTACCAGTCAATACAGCTAGTTAAAACAGCCAGCCAAGACAATCAGTTAAGGCAATCATATGCTTAATTCCATTTTAAATTCTTTAGATACACATATTGCGGTGATTAATCGCGAGGGTTTTATTTGCTATGTGAATGATGCGTGGCAACGTTTTGCTGCCGACAATGGTATGGCACAAGAAGGGGTTAATTGGCAGCAATATAATTACTTGGCGGTTTGCCAGCAAGCCGCTGCGAGCAATGACCACGATGCGCTTTCGGTATTGGGTGGTTTACAAAACGTGATGAATAATAAGCAGGTGTTATTTGAACACGAATACCCTTGCCACACTCCTTCAGAACAGCGTTGGTATATATTTAAAGCCGTACCGTTAATACAGCAATCCGGACATTTTTTGATATCCCACCAAACGACTACAAAAGCAAAATTAAGTATTTTACAGGCAGAGCAGCTGTCGATAGAAGACCATTTAACTACGCTATATAATCGCCGAGGCTTGGAAATATTAGCTGAAAAAGAGTTTGCGAGAGCAAAACGAGATGATTACAGCGTTGGCCTTATTGTATTTGATGTGGATCACTTTAAATTATTTAACGACTATTTTGGGCATATAGCCGGAGACCTTTGCCTTAAAAGAATTGCATCAGTCATTAAAACTTATGCTCGCAGACCGGGAGATATCGCTGCGCGAATAGGGGGGGATGAATTTGTTTTAATGCTATCCCGCGTTGCTCAACAGCAAGCAAGTGATATTATCGAGAGCGTTAGGCATAAAATACAAGAAATGAATTTGACTATTGCTAAAAACGAGCAAGTGACTATTAGCGGTGGTTGTGCGGTGACTATCCCCAAAGGGGATAAAAGTGATTTTCAAACGCTTTACTATAATGCCGACCAAGCGTTATACATTGCTAAAAATCAACGTTCGTCGGCTCGTACTGCTTAACTTTGGTTTCAAATTAAAATCAATAAAGATAGCAGCAGACAGGAGTAAAATACCGTAAAATCCTCTTTTTATATTTCAGACTGTTGGACAACACTTCATGATACGCCTCACCAATATTCAGTTACCGTTAGATCACGACGAGGATGCAATTAAACAGGCCATTTTAGAGCGTTTACAAATAGCCGATGAACAATTGACTGGCTTTACTGTCTTTCGCCGAGGTTACGATGCCCGTAAAAAAGCAGCCATTTTACTGATATATACCTTGGATGTAGAAACGACAATATCCCTTGAACTGTTGGAAAAGTTTGCCGACGACCCTTTAGTTAAAGTCTCTCCCGACCTCACTTATCGTCATGTGGCAACCGCGCCAGCGGTATTGCCTGAGCGTCCAGTGGTGATTGGCTTCGGTCCTTGTGGTTTGTTAACCGCATTAGTATTAGCGCAAATGGGGTATAAACCAATAGTGCTTGAGCGCGGTAAAGAAGTACGAGAGCGCACGAAAGATACTTTTGGCTTTTGGCGAAAAAAAGTCCTCAACACCGAATCTAACGTTCAGTTTGGTGAAGGGGGTGCAGGTACATTTTCCGATGGCAAACTGTATAGCCAAGTGAAAGATCCCAAACAGTATGGTCGTAAAGTCCTAGAAGAGTTTGTTGCTGCCGGTGCGCCGGACGAAATCATGTATGTGAGTAAGCCGCACATCGGTACGTTTAAATTAGTGTCGATGGTGGAAAAAATGCGCGCCACGATTATTGCCTTAGGCGGCGAAATCCGTTTCAGTTCGCGTGTTGATAAAATTAATATCGACAATGGGCAGGTAACGGGTTTGTTATTGTCGACTGGTGAAACCTTAGCAGCGCGTCATGTAGCGTTGGCGATAGGCCATAGTGCGCGTGATACTTTTGAGATGCTGCATGAGTCCGGTGTTTATATTGAAGCGAAACCTTTCTCTATAGGTTTTCGTATCGAACACGAACAATCAATGATTGATAAAGCGCGCTTTGGTGATAATGCGGGCAACGAGATTTTAGGTGCGGCGGATTATAAACTGGTTCACCACTGTAAGAATGGACGTTCGGTCTACAGTTTTTGTATGTGTCCGGGTGGCACTGTCGTTGCGGCCACCTCGGAAGCTCATCGTGTAGTGACCAACGGTATGAGTCAATATTCCCGTAACGAACGTAATGCGAATAGTGCCGTCGTCGTCGGTATTGATCCTTCTGATTATCCCGGTAACCCATTAGCGGGAATTGAATTTCAGCGCCAGCTAGAAAGCCATGCTTATGTGATGGGTGGCAGTAATTACGATGCGCCAGCGCAAAGGGTGGGGGATTTTTTGAATAATGTATCATCGGAAAATTTAGGAAAAGTGGAGCCCTCGTTTAAACCAGGTATTAAACTGACTAACTTAGCCGATGCCTTGCCAGATTTTTGTATCGAGGCGATACGCGAAGCGATTCCTGCGTTTAATCGGAAAATAAAAGGTTTTGCCTTAGAAGACGCCTTGCTCACAGGTGTAGAAACGCGCACCTCTGCGCCTATTAATATTAAGCGCGATGAACATTATCAAAGTGTGAATACCAAAGGTTTGTTTCCTGCAGGAGAGGGGGCAGGTTATGCGGGCGGTATTATGTCTGCGGCGATAGATGGTATTAAAGTCGCCGAAGCGATGGCGTTGGGTATGAACTCTGAAATTAAAGAATAACACTAAGCGTAAAGGCCGTAGTTATTAACTACGGTTCTCTATATTGTTGCTACGTGCATTAGCCGTTTCATTACCAATCTAAATCATCCGGTATTTCAAATTGTGCATAATAGTCGTCATCCGATTCAGCGGCGTTTGACTGCTGGCTAGGTAGTGCATTAAATACAACTATTGCACTTTCATCGCGTTCGCGAATCTTTTCTGCCACAGGGCGCGGAATAATTTCATACTTGTCATCTAGGCGAGCAATACATAAGCGGCCACGAACAATCTCGTCGGATAGTTTTTTGCTAATGCTTATTTTTTTGATGAGTTTGCCATCGGTAAAGTTGTAAACGGTATCACCATGCTCGCGTGTGATGCGAAACTGCGTAATCATTTGCACCACTTGAGCAGCAATCATTTTTTTCTTGGCTTCGTTATTGCGTTGCTCATTCAGAGCTGTGTCGCGTGCAACTTTTTCTTGCTTGGCTTTTAATGCTGCAGCCTGTGCTTCGGTGGTGTTGTCTTCTTTGCTGCGGCGCCGCACATTTTTTTCTTTGCGTGATTGCTTAGATATTTTTTTGGCTTTTTTCTCGTCAATTAATTTTGCACCGAGTAATTGCTCTTGTAGTGATTTGCTCATAATAGTTTGGATGTTTTGTGAATGATAAGGGGTGATGCTAATGAATATACTGCTAACTTTCCTGCTTCCATGAGAAGCCACTGGTGTCGACGTTTTGTGCGTGTTCGTCATCATCCTTGCGGTATTTTATTTGTATGCCATGTAGAAAGTTGCGCATAAACTGGTCTTTGCATTCTCTATAATGTTTATGCCCCGGCTTGCGAAACAGCGCACTGAGTTCGGGTTTGCTAATGGTAAAGCGGGCTAGCCCCATTATGTCAATAATGTCTTCTGCTTTTAAATTTAACGCGATTTTCAGCTTCGTTAGAATAAGGTTGTTTGTGAGTTTTTTTTCTGGTTCAGGCTGCACGCCTTCTTTTTTGCCGCGTTTTTCGTTAATAAAACCATTAAGAAATGTCGCTAGATAAATATCACCGCAGTTCACGTAGTCAGCATGATCGTCTTTTTTTAACCAGTTACTAATTTGTTCGCGCGTAACGGTTTTGCCTGCCGACAAAAAAATATTGATCACCTTGCTGTCTTTTAAGTCAAAAGTGTAGCGTAGTCGGCGGAGTACATCGTTATTAGTCATATTACATATAGCCTGTATTGGCAGAAGTTTTAAAATTAAGAGCGTGCAATAAACCACTTAGGTAATTCAAGTTTATAAAAAATAGCGCAAGACCGCATCACAAAAATCATTGCTACACAGAGCGGTACATTTAATGCTGGGTTAGGCCAATAATGATTGAGTGTGACAAAAATACTTAAACCTACTAAAACCGGTGTGGCATAAAGCTCTTTGCTCAGTAATAGACAGGGGCTGTCGGATAAAATGTCACGTATGATGCCGCCAAAAATAGCGGTAATAATACCCATTACAACAGCAATAGAGGGTGAATAACCGAGGTTAGTGGTTTTTAAGGCTGCAGTAATAGAGAACAGCGAAACCCCCAAGGCATCTAGATAGAGTAATAGCTGGTAACGATTAGATAAGGCTTTGATCACAAAGAATGCGGCGAAGGATACCGACACAGATACCCATAAATACCATAAATCGCTGACCCAATAGATAGGATAGTTCCCCAGAATCATATCGCGAATGGTGCCGCCGCCTAATGCGGTAATGGCACCCAGCAGCACCACGCTAAAAATATCG
Source organism: gamma proteobacterium IMCC1989 (assembly GCA_000209515.2). Taxonomy (GTDB): domain Bacteria; phylum Pseudomonadota; class Gammaproteobacteria; order Pseudomonadales; family Cellvibrionaceae; genus Endobugula. The sequence goes on along the minus strand of AEVK01000150.1, from coordinate 13,960 downwards.
AGATTTTTATGGCGAGTGGCGATAACGCCAGTAATGGCAAACACGCCCATGCTGAACATGCCTAAAATGTATTCCATCTGTTGAATCTCTACTCAATCATCATAGTAGTATAGACGAATAGCTTTTTAAGAAAGCTGGATATGCAAAGTATCACCGTTAAAGGTAATGGTATCGCCGGACATCACTTTCTTACGTTTTTGCGTTTCGGTTTTACCGTTCAGCTGTACATGACCTTGGTCGATCACCATTTTGGCTTCGGCGCCGCTGCTAGCTAGTCCTTCAAACTTGAGTATTTTATACAGCTCGACAGGCTCTTGGTTTATCTCAACTACCGTTTTATTGCTAGTCATATCGCTTAGTTCGCACTCGCATCTGTCGATGCTGCATCGTTAGAGCCAGCTTTTGATCCAAGGTCAATGATGTTTTTGGCTCCATGAATGGCGTAGCCCTTGTCTTCTATTTGCTTGATCACATCGTCCTGATCTAATGCAGAATGCGCTTTGCCTTTGATGACTTCTAAGCGGGTTCTAAACGGAGATAGTGTTAGTAAATCCGGATCTAGGTCAAATGGAAAGCTAATACTGTCAATTTTCACGCCTTTAGGAACAGATATGTTTTTGCTGCCGTTTTTTATACTGGTATAAATATCAATTTTCAATGGGGTAGCCTTATAGAAAAAGTGTGGGAATAGGTATGATGAATATGAATGGCCGCATTATACGCCGAATACACCGATTAGCGTGAGTGCTAAATATGCCGTTTTACAAACTCCGGTTGCCTCTATAGACTCCTGCTTCCCCCGTTGTTGGTACTGTTTTAGCGCTAAAAGAGTTGGAGTAATAAATATGCTAGTAAAAGCTTTGAGAAATGGTCTTGGAATGATCATCGTGTTTGTGAGCTGGTTAACCTTGCCCAAGCAAATAAAGCGCAATGAAGTTGATCAGGTACAAGCACAAGAAAATACCCAAGGGTTAGCCCTGTATCAGTTATACGCCTGCCCGTTTTGTGTAAAAACCCGCCGCGCCATACACCGTTTAAACATCACTCTTGAGATTCGAGATATTGGTAAACAGCCTAGCTATAGGCAAGAACTGGAGCAGCAAGGCGGTAGGATTAAAGTGCCGTGTTTACGCATAGAAGAGCAGGGAGAAGTCCGCTGGATGTATGAGTCTGACGATATTATTAGCTACCTCGATCAGCAGGTAGGTTAAATTTCTAGTGTGGGCTATTAACTATAGTATTGATAGTAAGGTAGGCACAGGGTAAAGGTGCTGCCTTTATTTATTTCGCTCTCAACATCAATATGGCCGTAATGTGAATTCATTATAGTATTGATAATAGAAAAATTATTATATAAATCGTTATCTTTGTGGCTGTTGGTGAGGTGGTTATCGATAGGATGATCATCGCTATCAGGTTTTATAGGTGAGTCGCGCTTGAATATCGCTTTGATATTCTCGGTGGTTTCAGTATTAATGCCAAATCCGGTGTCATTAATGGCTAGATAGATGTACTGATGATCGACCTTACTTGATAGAGTAATGCTACCTCGGCTGGTGTGATCTACTGCGTTGCGAACCAATAAAAGCAATACGTCTTCTATTCTTTGACGGTTAATATAAACTGCAGGTGTGTCATTCTCGACGTCGTTTTTGAGCAAAATAGCTGGGCTATAAGGCCGAGTTAAACGGTCAAATGCAGGCATTAAGTCCGTGATGATGTCATGTAAATGCAGTAATGTTGCATCGCCACCTAAAACAGAGTGCTTAATGTTTTTGGTTAATGCTTCCAGTTTTAGGCATTCTTCTTTAATTCCTTGAATAAAAAATTCATCGCTCGGTTTTGATTGGGTGCTAGATAAGCCTCGAGCATGTTGAGATACCTCGCTGACGGCTGTTGTCAGTTGATGTGCCATGGTTGAAAATATACGATCTACCTGTTGGGCTGTTTTGTGTGTTTGCTGATGTAAAAAGCTCACTCTTTGTATCATCATATAGTTGCGTAAATAACTAATAACCCGATGGTGTAATTTGGTGCTGGTGAGCTCGGTTTTAGCTAAGTAATCATTGATTTCGTAGTCGATCAACATGTTTTTTTCGGGCGCAAAATCGGGTTGCCCTGTACGTAACACCAATTGTATTGTGTTGTTTTTTTGTGTGTTGCGAATGTATTGGATTAGTTGTAAGCCGCTATCATTTTGCTCCATTACACAATCAATCATGGCGATGGCTATATCTGTATTCTCATCGTATAAAACTTTTGCTTCATCATAGGAGTTTGCGCAAAGTAGCTGTAGTGATTTCCCTTGAAAAATAAAAGCCTTGAGAACCTCTTGGGTCATATCGATGACGGTTTGCTCATCATCTACAATCAACATTTTCCATCCATTGTTCGGCGTTCGCTGAGTGGTGGTAGGAACAATACGAATAGTTTTAGGTTTGTTCATTATTATCTATCTTCATTGTGATATGAATTCAGCAATATATGATGGCGAGGAAAGCGGATAATGAATGTGCTGCCTACATTCTCTTTGCTTTCAACGGATATATCGCCCATGAGTTGTTGTGTGACAATATTGTACACAATACTCATCCCTAAACCAGAGCCTTGATGTCCGCGTTTATGTTGATTAGGGTCTGTTCCTTTAGTTGTAAAAAAGGGGTCAAACATTTGCTTTAGTACGCTAGGACACATGCCTTTTCCATTGTCACTATAGTGTAGTTTGATAGCGCCATTATCATTCTCAATACGCAATCTAATAATAGGGGCTCTATCACTCGTTAAGGGTTCAAATCCGTGAATAATAGAGTTCATGACAAGGTTAATAATAATCTGAGAAAATAGCCCAGGGTAGCTGTCTATTTCATAGTTATTTATCTCGTTACTATCTAGTTCATCTCTATCTATCTCATGATTATCCGTTATTAATGAAGTTCTTGAATTGGATTCAAAAATAATTTCTAGCTGATGTGATTTTAGTATCGCGTAGAGACTATTATTAATCACGCTCTCACTAATATAAGTGGGTAAGTCGAAACGTTTCCGTTGCTGTTGTGATAAATCAATGGCCGTCTGGCTAAATTTTTCTAATAGTTGCGCAGTGCGTTCTAATTCTTGCGTGGTGGCTTGTAAGCATTTTTTCGCGCTTAGGGCAGGGTCTTGTAGCGCATCTAAGCTGACCTCGTCTACTTTCAGTACACTTAGTAGTTGGTCAATCTCTAATTCTGCATGAGATGACGCCATAATCGCCGTGCCAATGGGCGTATTCATTTCGTGAGCAACTCCAGAAACGAGCATGTTTAGGCTTGTTTGTTTTTCTGATTGTATAAGTTTGTTTTGTGTGTGGTTAAGTTCAATCGTGCTGGCCGCTAATAAATAGGCATTTCTATAACCATAAGCAGAGATTACGGTCACAAAAATGAGGCAGGTGAGAAAATAGTATAAGCCAGTAATTAACTCTTCTGTACTGACATTATGTGGAAACCAAGTAAAGCGAACCCAAGCAATGACGATAACAATAATGCCAGGTAGTAAAGTGTTCCAAAAACGCCATAGCATGATGACGGACGCACCCCAAAAAATAGTAGAAAAGCCGATGAGGTATTTTAAAAACTCATCGGTATAAAGTGCCATAATTCCTATGTCGGCAATGAGTAATATGTAATGCAATAAAGCCCATTTGTGATGGTGATGTCTAAATATTGGAAGATGAAAAAAATACGCCCAAAGTAAAGTGATGGGCGTATATAGCGCGCGTAAAATTAAGAAAAACCATAAATTTTTAAGATCGATAAAAGCATCAAAAGCACCCCAAGCCGCCACGAGTAATGCAGTGGAATACATATAGATTCGTGTGCGAACCCATATTTGTTCATCCATGGTTGATATTACGGCTTTATCCGTTGTAAAGAATAAAAAGCAATAGATATTGGATAATTGCTTTTTTATAGAGTGGGGTGAAGTGGTTTTTTTCTGCATAAGCTAGCGTGCTTTTTAGTCGGTGGGTGGCTGTTTAACGCATCGAGCCAGCATGTTGACTCCCTGTTCTTCGAAGTCAATATTGACAGGGCTGTTGCCAAATTTACTTAGGGAGAATAAACGGCACATGTCTTGCTCTGTGCGATAAATCAGTTTCCAGTCTAATAGATAGTCGAGAAACAATCTAGAGTCGCAATTGGTGTGAAAATTACCAATAATCACTTCGCCATGAGGTTTTAGCATCTGATAAATATTATTAAGAATCTTAATCACAAGTTTGTCGCTAAAGTAGTCGACCAAACCCATAGAATAGACTAGGTCTTGTGTGTTATTTAAGTAGGTGTATTTCCCTAGGCTCAACACATTATGTGCTTGGGTAGAAAAATATGCATTTAGTTTTTTTTCTTGAATGCGATCATCCACGCTAGCACAGGCGCGTTTGTCCATGTCAATGCCTGTTACTTTTAGTGTGGAGTAGGCGTCTTTTTCCATGGAATCGAAAACATCAAAGATTTCTTCTGCAGGCCCGCTAGCAATACTGGTTACGTGATATTTTTCTTGTTGTAGGTGCTCTATTTTTTCCAATATATAATTTTTCATATATTGCTTTCTATTAGCAACTGCTTTGCACGCAGGCTCATTAAAAAAACATAAGTTAACCACATGTCCCGTATTACGATCGTCTTGTATGCCGCCACCATATATTTGCTTAATTGTGTGGTGATCTCCTGCTATATTCTGTGGTTTACTAAAGCTGCGAGAAGGCCAAGATCCAAGTAGACAGAAGGCAATAAACTCTTGGTGTATCCATTTCCCTATCGCTTCTTTTTGGTCGTCAGAAAAGCGTTCGGTGTGGTATATCATGGTGTTAACGTACGAAAGTGTTTTTCTAAAGCTGTGCTGCGTATTGTTTGCCAGCTCTTGAGTGACCGCGATGTGAGATGCAGCTGATTTTGCCACAAGAGCAAAATTTTTTTTAAAGTTATTTAAGGGTGTGCAGCGATAAACCTCTTCAATAATGGCGTGTAAAAATTGTGAGTTTTGCGTTAATTTTTCTGGTGAATGTTCGTGAGATGTGGAAATTTCGTTGCAATTTTTCATTGTTGTTACCTCAATTTTTTAGTTAGATAAATGCACGAATTAGGTATGTAAACCTAAAAACACAGTGTCAGCTAATGGAATGTCCTGACACTGCTGTCATCTTATCTCACATTGATCAGGTATAAATGCCAGAACTATAGGCTCGTGTTATATGAAAGCGAGTGGCTATGAATGTGGCTATGAAGGTGAGCGGTTATAGGTATAGAGCGCATGCTGTTTGATTTCTGAAAAAGTAAATAATATGAGTGTTTTACTCGCGGTAACGACTAATTATCCGTAAAATAAGTCGCCATTCCCCCATAAAATGAATGCCAAAATGCCCCTTAACCCTCACCAATTCAAATCCCAGTTTCCATTGTTTTCACAACCAGAGAATACTTCTCTGGTGTATGTCGATAATGCAGCGACCACGCAAAAACCGCAGTGCGTGATTGATGCGATGTCGTATTTTTATACCCATCAAAATGGTAATGCCCAGCGAGCCAGTCATCGTTTAGCGCGAGCGTCCACGGATATGGTGGAAAAAACCCGTCGACTAGCGGCCGATTTTTTAGGTGCCAGTAGTGAGCGCGAAGTCGTGTTTACCGCAGGCGCGACCGAAGCGTTCAACATTATTGCTTATGGCTTATCCGCATTTTGTGAATCCGGTGATGAGATTGTAGTGTCGGATAGCGAGCATCACGCGAACTTATTGCCGTGGCAGCGATTAGCCCAGCAACAGCAATGCGAGTTACAGTTCTTTAAGGCAGAAAACGGTGTGCTGGATTCTGAGCAATTACTCGCCGAAAATGGCATGTCAGTAATCAATGAGCGAACGCGTATTCTCGCCTTATCCGGTGCGTCGAATGTGTTTGGTCATATGCTAGATGTGACGTTGTTAGCGACGATAAAAAAACGCTTCCCCCGTATTATTATTGTGCTGGATGCCTCGCAAATGGCTTGCCATATCCCCTTGCAAGCAAGCGACTGGCAATGTGATTTTCTCGTGTGTTCAGCACATAAGTTTTATGGGCCTACCGGAGTGGGTTTGCTTTATGCTCGCGAAGACTACTTGCAACAAATGCCACCATTACATTTAGGGGGTGAAATGGTGGATAAAGTGGAATTGCAGCGTAGTGACTACGTGACAGGCGTGCAACGATTTGAAGCGGGAACCTCTTCGTTGGCCGCTATCGCCGGTTTGCACGGATGTTTTCAGTTCTGGCAAAAGCAAGATCGCCCCGCGATGCAGGCGTACGAGCGAGAGTTAACGGCTTATCTGCATGATCAATTATCAACGGTATGTGCGCCTTCCACTGGTTTGAAATTGATTACGTCACCAAACTATAACGTGGGTATCGTGACTCTAGTTAACGTCGATGGTGCTTTCTCGTTGAGTGATTTAGCGTATTGGTTGGACGAGCATGATATTGCAGTAAGGGTAGGTAATCATTGCGCGCAAACCTTATGGCAATCGGTAGCGAAAAAACAGGGTGCCGATAATGGCTTGCGTATATCTTTAGCCGCTTATAATACGATGGCCGATGTGGATAAAATTATTGCAGCGGTGAGTGCTTTTTTCTCGGTTGATCGCACTCAACATTTGTCTGTCGTTGAAGACTGGTCTGATATCGATTGGCAAGCTTTAGCTGAGGTAAAGTCGTGGCAAAAAAAATATAAGTTATTAATTAACTGGGGAAACCGAATCAATCATAAGCCACAGATACGCCAAGATAAATTTTTAGTGGAAGGTTGTGAGTCTGCTGTGTGGCTGCAATACAAAAAAGAAAATGAGCGCCATTACTTTTTAATCGATAGTGACTCTAATATTGTGAAAGGTTTATCAGCTTTGTTACTCGTGTGGTTGAATGGAAAAACCACAGAAGAAATAGAGTTAATTAATATAGCAGAGCGATATCAGCAGTTAGGTTTAGAAAAGCACCTTAGCCCATCACGTATGAATGGTTTTTTGGCTTTACTAAAAAAGGCAAAAGAACTGCTTTGATTTTTTAAAGCAAGATTTTTTAGATCCCTGAAAAAAGAAAGTCAATTGAATTAATAATGTCTTCTCGGTTGAGTGTAATCGAACCTTCCTGCTTACTTAAAAACGAGCGTGAGACGGTTGTTATTTGATGTGTTAGTAGATAAAACGGTTGGCCATTTATATCGATCTTGGGGCAAATATTTGTTGGTAGGTTACGATTAGACAACACGGTCGTTAAAGGAATAACAACGCGGCTAGTTAATGCCTCAAGCATCTCGGTTTGCACGTCGACAAAGTAAGGGTAGGTTGTGTTGGTGTCTTCGTCTGTATTGATATATAAACTAAACTGCTCCATAAATAAATCTCCGTTAAATGTGCTCTATTGTCGTCACGCTAGCGATTAAAATTTTCTGTGCTTGTCAGCAAATAAACCATTTTCACTTGTCAGTGCATTACAGTTATCGAGTGCTGTCTTATTGTTTTTAAGCCACTCTTTGCGAGCGCTTTGGCGTATCTCCGCTTCTAAAGCGTGCTCTAATGTAGCCGACAGGTTGATGCCTAGATCTCTTGCTTTTGATAGTAAGTTGCTGTTTATACTAAGGTTTGTCGCTTTTTTTGCCGCCTTATGGTCATAAATCATATTCATGATGCATCCTCTTGTGCGCATAGTGTATGCGTATACTTTACTACTCGATACTGGCAGAGTAAACCGCTTACGATTGACGTCGTTATTTAAGGGCGGCTGTATGAGAGTGCGTGTGTGTCGGTGTTGAAAAATAAGCTGTCTACGCAGGCCTTTTTTATGATGAACTTGGAGGGCGGCTATCTTGCATTAATGCATCTAGCTTCGTCTGTGCTTTTCTAGGGTTGTCCAAATCTATTGCCTCTATCATTTCGCATTCATCTCTAATCATTTCTGGGATTAGACTAGGGTAGTGGCGACAGTCCTCAGGTCTGCTTAAGTAGATGCTGCAAGTGTATTTATCTTTTTCGTGAGGTGTTGTTTTTGGGGCGATGTTGAGGAAGGGGCAGGTGGTTAATTTTGAGCCGGATATCGGATCGAACCAAATTTCATCTTTTTTAACGTACTGAAATATGTCGGGGTTAAATATTTCCCAGAGATCAATCTCTTCTTTGGTTGCCGATAGTGCTCCGTCTCCGTACTTGATGCAGCATTTACCGCATTGGTTACATTCTTTCAGAGCACACACTCCATAAGTCTTCAATAAAGTAATCTAGCGCACGCTGTTCTATTTTTTTAATCTTTTCTTGCTGCGATGTAGGGAGCATGTGGTACATAGTAGCTGCACCAAAATCACCGAAAATAATATTGGCCGCGTCATCGAATAAAGTGTTGTGGGCGTACAAATCGCCATGACAAATATGATGGGCGTGTAGGTGGTCAAACACGGTTTGCATCTGTGCGATAATTTTTTGTACCTGCGCGGTCGACAATGAAAAGCCTTCAGGGAAGGTGTCGCGAGTACAGCTTTGTAGGCTGGGTGGCAGGCCTAGGTTGCGATAATGTGATGGGATTAATTCCATCACCAAGGCGAGATAGCTGTCTTCATTGACTTGTGCCAATGGTTTTATCAGGTTGGGGTGGTCGCCAGCTTTTAAGCACACTTGTAATTCATCTTGGGGGTAGCCATCGCTGGTGACTTCGCCTTTAAAGACCTTAACTGCGACTTCGTTTGGAAATTGGTTTTGTTCTATATCCCATGTGGCGGCTGAAATAACGCCAGAAGCGCCTTGCCCTAGCAGATGCTGGATAGTGAAGCTCGAAGATGCAATTTCAGGCACGTTATTCAGATTGCTCTCTGAATTATTACCCGGTCGATTAAAAGGGTTCCCCGCAAAAGCAAGCCAAGCGAGTTTCGGTAAATCGAGTAATTGCTCTGGGAGCGCATCTAGCTGGTTAGCCGAAATACGGATCAATTCAAGCTGCTGTAATTGGGCAATGGTTTTTGGCAAAGCGGTTAGGCGATTTCCGGCGAGCGCGAGCTTTTGTAATCGAGGCCGTTCGCCTAGCGAATCTGGCAATCTCTCGATTTTATTGTCAGTCAGTATGAGCCAGCGTAATTTTGCGGGCAGAGCGTTTTCGGGCACGTGTGTAATGTGATTAGACTTAAAGCCCACCATCTCTAAGTTGGCACATTGGCCGAGTATCTCTGGCAGGGTATCAAATTGATTATTAGAGGCAAAAATGATTTTCAGCTGGTGTAATTGGCTTAGTTCTTCCGGTAGAGATGATAGCTGATTATTGGAGATGTCCAGTACCTCTAGGCTGTCGGCAAGAGATAAAATCTCTAGTGGGAGTTCACGTAAGTTTTCGGATAGCGTTAAGCGTGTAACACCGGCTAATTCGCCAGAACGCAACTGAGACAATGTGTGCAAAAGAATGGTGCCTTTTTGATCGTTAAAGTGCGCGCAGTGTAGCGTAAATGAGGCAGGCTAAACATGTCTTTCTACACTGTTTTTACGTTTCTTTTTACGCTTTTTTGTAGCATGGTTTACTGGTGTGTATAAAGAATAGATCGGAAATGGGTCTGTTTGATTATTGGACAAGTACAGCCTAAATCACTACACTAGCTGCCATCTTGTCGGGGTGCCTTTTTACTGTGTTGGTCAATAGATCATGTATGAAAAGTGCTGAGATTGTCCCGTTGAACCTGATCAGAGTCACGTCTGCGTAGGGAACAAGCGTGTTTTTGCAGTGCCTATTTATCCGGGCCTATTTATCACCGGCTTATATATTGGATAGTAGGTACACTGCGTTTACACCCTTCATTCCTTTCTGCTTGTCTTGCTCTCATCTGTAAGAATTACTTTACCTTATTATTACTTTACTAAGAGAATGATTATGTCTGAATCTATTGTGCGTAAGTTAAGCGAATCTGCTACTGTCGATAAACTATCTACCGAGCCACTTTCTGGTTCAAACAAAATCTATATCGAAGGCAGTCGTCCTGATATTCAAGTGGCGATGCGCGAAGTGATCGTGACGCCAACCATATTGCAAGATGGTACTGAAGAGCCGAACGAGCCAGTACGCGTTTACGATACTTCTGGTCCTTATACCGACCCTAAAGCCGACATCGATGTGCGTAAGGGTTTGTTTCCTCTGCGTAATCAGTGGATTGAAGAGCGAGACGATACCGCATTTTTAGATCGTTATACGTCGACCTATACCAATATGCGCGATAGTAATATTGCTCTAGAAAATCTTCGCTTTGAGCACAATTTAAAGCCCCGTAAAGCGAAAGCAGGCAAAAATGTTAGCCAGCTTCATTATGCGCGCCAAGGTATTATTACTCCAGAAATGGAATATATTGCCATCCGTGAAAACCTCGCCTTAAGCGAAGCAGAAATGGAAGCTGCGATGCGCGATCAGCATCCGGGTGAAAACTTTGGTGCATCAACGCCTAAATACATCACGCCAGAATTCGTACGTTCAGAAGTGGCTTGTGGCCGTGCCGTGATTCCTGCAAACATCAATCACCCTGAAATTGAGCCAATGATTATTGGTCGTAATTTCCACGTGAAGATTAATGCCAACATCGGTAACTCGGCAGTGACTTCTTCGATTGAAGAAGAAGTTGAAAAGTTAGTATGGTCAACCCGTTGGGGTGGCGACACCGTAATGGATTTGTCTACAGGTAATAATATTCACGAAACTCGTGAGTGGATTGTGCGCAATTCTCCTGTGCCCATTGGCACCGTTCCTATTTATCAAGCGCTTGAAAAAGTCGGTGGCGTTGCTGAAGATTTAACGTGGGAAATTTTCCGCGATACGCTAATTGAGCAAGCCGAGCAGGGCGTGGATTATTTCACTATTCATGCGGGCGTATTATTACGTTATGTACCAATGACAGCCAAACGTGTGACCGGTATTGTTTCTCGTGGTGGTTCGATTATGGCGAAGTGGTGTTTAGCGCATCACAAAGAAAACTTTTTATATACCCACTTTGAAGACATCTGTGAAATCCTAAAAGCCTACGATGTCACCTTCTCATTAGGTGATGGCTTGCGTCCGGGTAGTGTGGCAGATGCTAACGATGAAGCGCAGTTCTCTGAATTAAGAACATTAGGCGAGCTAACTAAAATTGCATGGAAACACGACGTGCAGGTGTTTATTGAAGGCCCCGGTCATGTCCCTATGCACATGATTAAAGAAAATATGGACGAGCAGTTAAAGCATTGTCACGAAGCACCGTTCTATACGCTTGGCCCATTAACCACCGATATTTCTCCCGGTTATGATCACTTCTCATCGGGTATTGGTGCGGCGATGATTGGTTGGTACGGTTGTGCCATGTTGTGTTACGTCACACCTAAAGAGCATTTAGGTTTGCCGAATCGCGATGATGTGAAGCAAGGGATTATTACTTACAAAATTGCGGCACACGCGGCGGATTTAGCCAAAGGCCATCCAGGTACGCAAATCCGTGATAACGCCTTATCAAAAGCGCGTTTCGAATTCCGTTGGGAAGATCAATTCAATTTGAGTTTAGATCCTGATACCGCAAGACAATTCCACGATGAAACCTTGCCAAAAGATTCTGCCAAAGTGGCACATTTTTGTTCCATGTGTGGCCCTAAATTTTGCTCAATGAAAATCTCGCAAGAAGTTCGTGACTATGCAGCACAGCAAGAATTAGACGAAGCAGAAGCCGCCAAAAAAGGCATGGAAGAAATGTCAGATAAGTTTAAAGAGACAGGCAGCGAGATTTATCACGAGGTATAAATGTGTATAGTAAGACGTTAGATGCAAGACGCTTAAATAAAAAGGCTTTCGTGCTTCTTGATTTTTTAGCGTCTAGCATCTCACGTCTTACTACTTTTAAATCATGACAAAATATAATGAATCTTGATCAGCTAAAGTTAAATAATCATTCTACAGTAGCCATTGCTGGCGGCGGCCTTTTGGGTCGGTTGCTTGCGTGGCGTTTGTTAGAAGCGGGTCATCGGGTAACATTATATGATGCGGGTTCGCTGAGCGATTCGCCTTCTGCGGCACAGACTGCGGCGGGGATGATTTCGCCTATTTCTGAAGCGATAGATACCGAGCCACTCATGTACGACTTGGGGGTGGCGAGCTTAGCCTTGTGGCCCAAGTGGTTGCAACAGCTTGCGGTTGATGCCACTCCGGTACCTTATGCTCAGAATGGCAGCTTAATTGTTGCTCACCATCGTGACGTAGGTTTGTTGCAACAATACACCCAAGATATGCAGCGGCAATTACCCGAAGCTGCACAAGGACGATCGCTAGACAAACAAGGTATTGCTGCACTAGAAAGCGACCTTGGTGAGCATTTTCAACAGGGCTTATTTTTAGCAAAAGAAGCACATATAGATAACCGTCAATTATTGCGCGTACTATTGCAGCGAATTAAAAAACTTGGCGGAGATTGTGTTGAAAATACTGCTGTTGATGTTGAGCCAAACTGTGTTCGTTTGTTAGAAAACAATTCTACCGTGTCTTTTGACTTGGTGATGGATTGTCGAGGCGTAGGCTCCAAACCACAGTGGCAAGGTGTACGTGGAGTGCGTGGTGAAGTGTTGCGAGTACAAACCGAAGAAGTGAGCTTGCAGCGCCCCGTTCGTCTATTACATCCGCGTTACCAGTTATACATCGTGCCCAAAGCAAATCAAGAGTTTGTGATTGGCGCAACGCAGATCGAAAGCGAAGACCGTTCGCCGATTAGCGTGCAATCAGCATTAGAATTAAATAGTGCGTTGTATACCTTAAATCCGGCATTTGCCGAAGCGCGTATTATTGAAATGCAATCAAACTTGCGTCCCGCATTAAATGATAATCGCCCACAAATTCAGTATAAAGAAGGATTGATAAAAGTGAACGGCTTGTATCGTCACGGCTATTTACTAGCGCCAGTAGTGGTGCAACATGCCTTGGCTTTGATTGGTATAGGAAATGCGGCGGCGCAGAGTTTTTCAGGTGTTTTATTTTGTAAATAGGTAAGCTCGTTATGCGTTTGATGTTTTGTTTTATATTGCTTTTTATTTCTGCTTGTTCGGTAGCTCCCGAGAAGTCAACTGTAACTAAGGATCAGCTAAAGTCTAAATTAACTAATAAGTTGGCGGACGGCCAAGTTACATATTTTGTTCATGATGACCACGGAAAGGTCACTTTGCCAAATATTGAATACTCTCAAGATATTATGTCATGTGAAAAAGTAATTTATGATCGTGGTGTAATGATTGATGGGCAGCAAGTAATTGACGAAGACAGAATAAAAGAATATCGACAAAGCTATGCGCAGTGGAAAGTAAGGTTTGTTCTTGATGCGCTAAGCGGAAAGGGTGAAAGTAACTTAATGTTTCCTGAAAGATTTAAGGCGGCTCAACTACTCGATGACGAAATCGCTCAGTGTTTGAATGATTCTGGATGGAGTAAAGCTGTTGAAAGTTCTTCCGTTTCTCAAGAGGATAGCGGTTCTTCAGTCTTTGAAAAGGTTGTAGAGAAAATGATAGATGGTTTATTAAAAAACTAAGTATAGAGTAAATAGTTATGCCTAAACTCTCCTTGAATGGTGAACAAATTACGCTACTTGATCTAAAAAGTCTTTCAAGCTTGTTAGATGATCAGGGGTATCAATCTCAAAAAATTGCCGTAGCGATTAATGGCAGCTTCGTCCCGCGTTCGCAGTATGGCGAGACAATGGTAAATGATAACGACGAAGTAGATGTGATACAGGCAGTGGGCGGGGGTTGATACCGGATCAAGTCCGGCATGACGTTTTTGAGTGAAACCCGACTACTGTATGGGATAAATTAAGCGAAATCACAGTAACCTTTATGGACTCTATATTAGGTGAATGTTAGTTAAGGGAGATTTAATTTGTGCTGGCACAGATAAGCGCCTTGGAGCAGTCGAGCACTGGAGTCAGAAAAGGG
>AEVK01000151.1 GCA_000209515.2 gamma proteobacterium IMCC1989 | reverse complement strand
CCTGAATGCGAACCACCACGAACCACATTCGGTGCGCCCATCATCACTAACATACCCTGCTCATGAGAGTGTTTTGCGGCTATCGCGGTTGTTGGAAATTCCGCTATCGACATACCAAACGCTGCGGATTCCTCCACGTGTGCCAAGGTAGCGTCATCGTGGCTAGCGATAGGAATATTTCGCGCTTGGCACATAGCGACAATTTCACGACGATATTGATCACTATAGCGTTGACTACTTTCTCTTTGCTTAATAATAAACTGCTCTAGGTCATCATTACTTAAATGGTATTTACCTTGATAATAAATGCGGTATTTATCCATATTGGTAAACTGTCGTTGCCCCGGTGAATGATCCATCACGGAAACTAGCCTTACCAAGTCTTTATCTATTAGCGGTGTCAATAAATTCACTGCTTCTGGATGGCACACCTCACAACGTAAATGTAAGAAATGTTCTGCGCGCAATACTTGTTTGTTTTTTGCTTCGGTAATGGCGTCCAACATGAGATGCAAGTTTTCTATACGTTGGCTACCTTCATTCACATCGCCTAAGGCAACCGCATCAAACACGGTCGTAATACCCGCAGCAATAAGCTGTGCATCGTGAGCAATCACCGCAGGCTGTCCCGGCCAAGTGACTTTAGGGCGAGGAGAAAAATGTTTTTCAAGGTTGTCGGTATGCAGTTCAACCAAGCCGGGAATAATATAATCACTCTCCGCATCTACAGCATTCTTTATAGCACCGCCAACCGAAGACAGTGATGTACTAATATCGGTGATTTTCCCACCTTGTACTACCAGCGAACCGTAAACCACTTCGTCGGCTAGTACGATATGCGCATTCGTTATAATCACATCGTTGTTGACGGATTTACTTGCCTCTGATTTATTTTCTTTTGAATCATCTGTCTTGACCTTATGCTCAACTACTGGCTTATCTATAACTTGGTTCATGCGACAAACTCCAATAAATCAATTACGTTGTCCGCGACTTTATCGCGTACATCTTCGTCGTGAAAAATACCTACTATGGCTGCACCCTTCGCTTTTGCTTCATGAATTAACTCAACGACTACGGCTCTGTTTTTAGCATCTAGTGAGGCAGTTGGCTCATCCAGTAATAACACGGGGTAATCGGCAATAAAGCCACGCGCAATATTAATGCGCTGCTGCTCACCGCCCGAAAAAGTAGTAGGAGACAAAGCCCATAATTTTTCAGGTATGTGTAGTCGCGCAAGTAATGTCGCGGCTTGCTGATAAGCGGTATCTTTATCTATCCCTTGAATTAATAACGGTTCTGACACGAGGTCAATGGCAGCAACACGAGGGATCACTCGTAAAAACTGGCTAACGTAACCAATGGTTTGACGACGCAGGCCATGTATCCACTCGGGCGAACAGGTGGCGATATCGATATCACCCTCTTCAAAATATAAGGAAATACTGCCACTGGTAATTTTATAGTTGCCGTATAGGCATTTTAAGAACGTGCTTTTTCCCATTCCGCTTGGGCCTAATAACACAGCACATTCACCGGCATTAACCGACAATGAAAAACCATTAAACACGGGTATATGGGCACTGTTTTGGGTATGTAAGATAAAATCTTTTTGTAAGTTGTTAACGACTAAACGTGCGCTAGACATAAGGAACTCTCTCAAAAAATAGAACGTCGGCTTTTACGGTGTTAATACCGATGACACTAATAACTGTGTGTAAGCATGCTGAGGGTCATCTAGTATTTGATCCGTTAAGCCGCTTTCTACTACGCGACTTTTTTGCATGACAATTAAGCGATGACACAATAATCTTGCTACGGCTAAATCATGGGTGACCATGATGACAGAAAGATTAAGGTCCGCGACTAATGTGCGAATAAGGTCTAAAATTTTTGCCTGTACGGATACATCAAGCCCTCCTGTTGGCTCGTCCATTAACACTAGGCGCGGATGTGTCGCGAGTACCCGTGCAATTTGCAACCGTTGCTGCATGCCACCCGAAAACTCGCTAGGTAAGTGATCCACTCGTTCTGCATCAATTTCGACTTGTTCTAACCAATTGCTTGCCACATCGCGAATATGTCCATAATGCCGGTCGCCTACTGCCATTAAGCGCTCGCCAATATTAGCGCCTGCACTCACCCGCATACGTAAACCATCGCGAGGATGCTGTTTTACAATGCCAAATTCACTGCGCATTAATAAACGTCTTTTAGCTTCGTTAATATCGTATATGTTTAAGTCTTCGCCGGCGCGAGTGTGGTAAATAATATCGCCTGAATTAGGCGCTGCTTGGCCACTTAAACAATTTAATAAGGTCGATTTACCCGAACCTGATTCGCCAACAATACCTAGCACTTCTCCCGGATAAAGAGAAAAGTTAACATCTTGGCAGCCGCGATTAATGGCATAGAGTTTTTGTACATTGTTAACCGTGAGTAAGGGCTGAGTTTCTACTACTGGCATTTTCACTAGGCAAGATCCTCGCTTTTATTCTGTGAATGAGAAGACGACACTTGTTCTTGCTCTTGTTCTGCCACGCGTTGTGAACAGTAATGGGAATCCGAACACACATACATACGTGTGCCTTCATCGTCGACAATGACCTCATCTAAAAAAGAATTATCGCTTCCACATAAGGCACAATTTTCTTCCCATTGCTGAATTTCAAATGGGTGATCATCAAAATCTAAGCTCTTCACCTTGGTATAAGGGGGTACGGCATACAGTCTTTTTTCGCGGCCTGCACCGAACAGCAACAAGGCTTCATTCATATGGAGTTTTGGGTTATCAAATTTAGGGATAGGCGATGGGTCCATCACGTAACGCTCGTTCACCAAGGCAGGGTAAGCATAGGTAGTCGCAATATGTCCGTAGTGCGCAATGTCTTCATATAATTTAACGTGCATCACTCCATACTCTTCCAGGGCATGCATCTTTTGGGTTTCTGTTTCGCTCGGCTCAATAAAACGCAATGGGTCAGGAATAGGCACTTGAAAAATCAAAATTTGATCATTGCTTAGTGACTGTTCGGGAATGCGGTGGCGTGTTTGAATGACGGTAGCTTCTTCGGTAGCGGTAGTCGTTTTCACTGCAGCTGTACGCTCGAAAAAGCGACGGATACTCACGGCATTAGTGGTATCGTCTGAGCCTTGGTCTATCACTTTTAAGACATCTTTTTCACCAAGAATACTCGCGGTAAGTTGCACCCCACCAGTGCCCCAACCATAAGGCATCGGCATTTCTCGACCGGCGAAAGGCACTTGGTGCCCCGGTATTGCGACGGCTTTTAGTAAGCCTCGACGAATGGTTCTTTTACTTTGTTCGTCTAAATAAGCAAAGTTATAATTAGATTGCTGCGCGTGTGAAACGTTGGCGCTCTCAGTATTATCCATGCTATTCATGCTATCCATACTATTCATTAGCTACTCCCGATGGTGTTGTTACTGCGGGTTCTTCATTGGGTACAGGCTGATAGTCTGCTCGCATTTGTCGAACTAGCTCCAGCTCGGATTGAAAATCAACGTAATGCGGTAATTTAAGGTGTGAGACAAAACCCGACGATTCCACATTGTCACAATGAGAAAGAACAAACTCTTCTTGTGCGGCAGGAGTGTCGATGGCTTCACCCAATTCTTTTGCTTGTAAGGAACGATCCACTAAGGCCATGGCCATGGTTTTGCGTTCGCAAAAACCGAAGCTAATACCATACCCCTGCGTAAACTGTGGAGGCTGTTGTTGATTACCTTGAAACTGGTTAATCATGTCGCATTCGGTCACACATATTTCACCTAGGTCGATGGCAAAACCCAATTCTTCCACCATCATCGAGACGGTGACGTAGCCCATACGAATTTCACCGGCAAAGGGGTGCGTGCGTCCATACCCTCGTTGAGTGGAATACCCTAGTGCCAACAAGTACCCTTCGTCGGCACGAGTAAGCGCTTGCAGGCGAGCCGTTCGGTCTGCGGGATAACTCAGCGGTTCGCGAGTTAAATCCGTGCAAGTATTTTCGGCTTCTGATTTTTGAGTATCGTTAACAGGCGTTTTATTTTCAGATGAATTAGTTTTCGAGGAATGTAGTGTAGATGAGTGGCTTTGCAGCAAATTATCTTGCCGTAAAAAGTCGGTCACTCTAGGGTAATGTGGTGAACAACTCTGCGAGCTGTCTTCCATGATAAGGTTTTCCGCTGTAGCTTCTTTTCTTATAGTATCGTCTGTACTATTTCCCTTAGTGCCCTCGTTAATAGTTTCTTCAACGCCTTCTTTAATCTCGTCATCAACACCCTCTTCCTCTAGCAAACTAAAATCCAATAAGCGATGCGTGTAATCGAAGGTAGGGCCTAAGGCTTGACCACCGGGAATATCTTTATAGGTCGCACTAATACGTCGCTCTATTCTCATTTCATCGGTATTAATGGCTTCGCTGTAGGCAAAGCGAGGTAAGGTGGTGCGATAAGCACGCAATAAGAATATGGCTTCTACTACATCACCCATCGCCTGCTTTATTGCTAGCGCTGCTAGCTGAGGATCATATAAGGAACCTTCGGTCATGACGCGATCAACCACTAATGGCAGCTGTTGTTGAATTTGCTTCACCGTGAGTACTTTAACGCTACCGTCACCGCGACGCTTTTCGGCCAACAATTGATGTGCGTTATCAATGGCAGCTTCACCGCCTTTTACTGCAACATACATACTATGCCACCTCGGAAGTTATAGAAGGAGAGTGATGGGGAGTGCGATGAGAAGAGAGAGAAGAAGAATCAATCACCGTACTTCTAGGCAATGCGGCAACGTGTGTAGGAGAGCAAAAAATAATATCGATACCGCAAGGATATAGCTGATTATTTTCTATTAAAAACTCAATGTGTAAGGGTGTTAAACCGGCTATCGACAAGCTTTTTTGTGTTTTAATTCCCGGGCCTGACAACAATAGACTGGGGGATGACGATAGTGGTTCGTTGCTAATATTAGGAACCTGAATCACTAGAGTACAAGACTCATGCGGTGCAATGAGTGATCCCGTCGAGTAGAGTTTATTATCTGTCCATTCTTCCAAATTAATAAAAGCAAACTGAGCCTGCTGAGCCGTCTTTGCTACTTTGGCGTCGGTATAAAAACGGATAGATTGCAGTATGCTTTTTTGAGATAACGTAGTTGATGTAACAATACGGCAATCACTATCTAACAACGATTGCGCAACCGACCATGTAGTGGAATATAATTGCTCATGTTGCCAGTCGTCGGCATACAGTCTTGGTATTGTTTTCACTGTTTCTACTGCTGGCTCTGTTTCTACTACTGGCTCTGTTTTTGCTGCCGCGGATACTATTGCTGACGATTGAGATAAAGGCAGTATTGTCGCAGGCTCAGACATCGCTTTAAGTAGCTGCCGGTAAACCCATTGGCTGGCAGTGACATTACTCTCAAACGCAGTGAGTAGTTCTAAGCGGTTACGTGGTGGTATTGCATCCGTCGTTAACGCATTATTATCTACAGAATGACTTGCTGATTTATGGGTGCTGGCTAATGACATAATAATCCCCTACTCGCCTCTGACCATGGTAAAAAAATTCACTTTTGTTGCATCGACTTTTTTCGCTTCACTCTCTTCTTGATGCCTTTGTTTATTACGTAAGGGCTGTAATATTTTCTCTTCAATCAAATCGGTATATTCTGGTAATTGGAAATACGCATCAACAACAGCAATTAATTCAGACTTCTTAGTATCTCTACCCGCGGTATAACCAAACCCAATAATATCGGTATATTTTTCTTCAACGCATTCTTCTTCAACACATTTTTCTTCAACGCCTTTTTCTTCCGAGCTACTTTCTTTCAGATGCCCTTCACTTACATTAAGGCGTATAACGGTACGGGTGACCGTCATCTCACCCATATTAAACGCTTGCCCTGTACCGCCGGTTTTCGCTCTCACCATCGTCATACCGACTTCAGGTGCTTTCAATAATGAATAGCTAGGTACAATAGACAAGGATTGCCAAAAACGATTGATATCATCGAATGAAGATTTAGACAAAACAGACAGTAGTTGCTGTCGATTTTTTACAGGATGACTATTTTTAACATCATTCACACTATGCATAATTATCAATCGCCTTTCTTTAATTTAAAATTCATTGACTGGTGCCATGATGAATAATGGCAAATCGTTCCAGTCGTTATTACTCTTTATAGAATTCTTCACACTTTAATTTGAAAACGATCGGATCGACTCAACGATACAGACACTTCTACTATTTTTTCTGAGCAGTCTGCCATGCTATTAAATGATTTCACTTTTAATAAAGGCTTAGTTAGTGCACTTTTTAGCAGTAAAGCTTCTTCATTACTTGGCATGACTGCCGAAATTAGAGCCGACGTTCTGATTAAGGAAAGATCATAATGACGCTGAATACATTCATGTAGCGAACCATCTTCATAATAATTTTCTATACCGGGTACATATTCGGGATTGAGAAAGTGAGTAATCAAACTCATTGGGTTTCCATCAACCCATCGAGAGGTTTGAATCATGTAAACCCAATGACTTTCTTTAACATCTACTTTAATACCTAAATAACTTGCTACTTTCTTATTACAGGGTATTTTTTCGCTTTTAATAATGTGCGTTTCTGTACTATGGCCTAACTTATCTAAGGTGGTAGTAAAACGCCCTGAAGATAAGGCATATTCAATGTGCTGATTAATCACCAAAGAACCTTTACCTTGCTGCCTTAATACAAAACCTGCGGCCACTAGATCATCAATAGCGCGCCTAACGGTATGGCGGTTCACACCAAAATGCAGAGCCAAATCATTTTCAGACGGCAGATAACTTCCAACGACAAAGTCTTTAGATATCATGCCTTCTATGGCATAAACCAATTGCTTATACCTTGGCTGATCAAAAGCTTCGCGCCTCTCATGCCTATCATGCCTTGCTTGCTTTACTTCAATCACTTGTCTAGACAACCTTTATTCCTACTAATATTTTTATTAAAAATAGTGATGGCTAACTCATGATGACCATCGTCGGTTAAACCATTAAATAAATCGCTTGCGAATAAACTGCGATAACATATCTACCGCTGTAACAGAAACGATAATAATCAGAATAATGGCGGCGGCTTCTGGATACGAAAATCCTCGAATAGATTCCCATAAAAGCACACCAATACCACCCGCACCTACGATGCCTAACACAGTGGCTGAACGTAAATTTGACTCAAAACGGTATAAAGAATAAGAGATCCACAGTGGCATTACCTGAGGAATAACACCGTAAATCACCTCGTGAATAGCATTCGCGCCTGTTGCTCGTACACCTTCTACTGGTTGCGTTTCAATGGCCTCTACTGCTTCCGAAAAAAGCTTCGCTAACACGCCTGTGGTGTGAATAAATAAAGCCATTACTCCCGCAAAAGGTCCTAACCCCACCGCCACTACAAACAACATAGCGAAAACTAATTCGTTAATCGCACGCGCAGAATCCATCAGTCGACGTATAGGTTGATAAACCCATGCAGGTACTAAATTTTCTGATGATAAAATACCAAAAGGAATGGCGGTAATAATGGCAAGTAATGTTCCCCATATGGCTATCTGCAAAGTAATGACCATTTCTTTGGCATATAGCTCCCACTCAGAAAAATTAGGCGGGAAAAAATCCGTTAATAATTCCCACATATTGCCTGAGTCTTCAATTAACAAGGCTGGATTCATTTCCGCCCCTTTCCATGCCCACATTAAGATCAGCACCATTGCAAGATTAAGAAACAATGTAGGCAACGATATCGGAAGATATTTAATTGAAGATAAAGGTGGTGAGATTGTGTTCATACATACTCGCTATTTAAACGTAGGGGTTGTCTCTATTAATGATTGGCTAGTCGCTCAGTTTTAATGTATGCCTTATCTCTTATAATATTAATAATGATTAATATTGTAGATTTGTATAGTAGATCGCTACAAAATCCATTTTTAAAAATAAGATATACATTAAAAACATCCTTCCTTGGATTTAATCCTTATTGTTAGCACTTTTTTACATACAACTATTAGTTAGCAGCCATTGCACTAAGTGCCGCCATACGGCGATTGAGCACGGCTAACTGATCATCAATTTCTGCTATTTGTTCCGGCGTTGACTTACCAGAATTAATTAACTTTAAACGATCTTTAAACAATACTAACTGACGAACAGGTAGTAGTTGATCATCGCTAGATGCGCGAAAAGGCTTCCACTGCAAACGATCTAAGTTAGCCAATTCTGTTGCATCACCCTTAGTGCCGTATTCAGTAAAAAACTGATAGATTTTTGACTTAGTATTTTCAGGCATATTTTTACGCCATACGATGGGGTCAGAGGGAATTAATGGTGACTTCCAGATGATTTTTATATTTTTATATTTTTCCGGAAACTTTTCTTCGATACGACGTAGGTTTTCAGTATTGTTCGTTGCAAAATCTACTTTTTGATGAGCAACAGACAAGGCATTGGTTTCGTGATTAGCATTGGTTACACGCTTAAATGCCTTTTTAGCGTCAATACCATTTTTAGCAAAAACGTAATACGACGGCACTAAAAATCCAGAAGTAGAGTTTGGATCACCGTTACCAAATGTTAAGTCTTTCGCATTCGTTATAATATCTTCAACGCTATTTAACTTGCTGTCTTTATGGGTTAACAACAGACTCCAATAACCGGGGTTACCTTCGTTATCCACTGTTTGAGCAAATACTTCGCCACCAGAACGATCAACCGCTTCAATAGCAGATTTATTACCAAACCATGCTACATCTACTTTATCAAAGCGCATGGCTTGGATAATACCGGCGTAATCACTCGCAAAAAATGGCTTAACTTCCACACCCATTTTTTTGCTCATATCATCCAAAAATGGTGTCCATGTTTCACGTAATACTTGTGTTGAGTCGGTAGAAATAATACCGAAATTTAAGGATTTAATTTCTTCAGCGGCCATAGCCACCTGCGACATACCTACTACACCAGCAACAATTGCTAGTTTTTTAATTGTTTTAAACATTTTTTAAGCCTCTAATGGTTAACTAGCGGCAGCCATAGGCCGCACTATTGGTTCTACTGCTGGTTTTACTAATGATTCTACTGCTGGATCATCTATCGTCAGCATTTCCTTTGCGTCTTCCTCGTAAAGAGAAAACATCAATTCGTCCGTAAGCTGGTCTCGTGGGCCATCGAAAAATAATTTACCGTCGCGTAATGCAATAACGCGAGGACAATATTGCCGAGCCACATCCACCTGATGTAGGGTAACAATGACGGTTTTACCGTCAATTTGATTTATTTCTTGCAACATTTCCATCACTACCCGTGCAGACTTTGGGTCGAGTGATGCAATAGGTTCGTCAGCAAAAATAATGTCGGCTTGCTGCATTAACGCACGTGCTATAGCAACACGCTGTTGTTGGCCGCCAGATAAGTGTGCCGCTTTTTTTTCTGCATGTTCTTTAAGACCCACACGCTCTAAGGCATCTAAAGCTCTACGCTTTTCTTCTGCGGTGAAATAACCTATGTAGCCACGCCATGCGGGGATCGTTCCTAAACAACCAATGAGCACATTGGTTAATACGGTAAGGCGATTAACCAAATTAAATTGCTGAAAAATACAGCCTATTTTTGAACGGGTTTGGCGAATATTTTTTGCCAATACACCATTTTTTTGAACTTCATGATTGAGAACACGAATATGGCTAAAAGGCGACTTATCGCTTTTAATTAAGCCGGATAAATGTCGCATTAAAGTGGACTTACCCGAACCAGAAGGGCCTATTAGGGCAAGCATCTCGCCTTCTTTTACTTCAAAACTGACATCATCTAATACTTTACTGATATAGCTTTTACTAATATTACTGACACTGATTGCTGACATAACTCGCTCTCTACACACTATTTGATCAACTTGTGTAGACAAGTTAGTTGAGAAAGGTGACAGATACATGAACAATAAATGAAGGTTTTTGGTTATTTTTATGACAAAAAAATGACAACATGAAGATAGTTATATAACTTCTTGTTTTTAATAAAGTTATACTTTTTCAATGTCAAGGATAAAGCGGAAAGGTCAATAGGAGAAGGAGAAGGAATAAATACTACAGTTTATTATTGGAAATACGATAAATAGATCTGAGCCCACGTTCAGCATGATTAATACTGCCAATATAAGCAGCCTGTAATTTTTCAACGGAACGAATACTGACTTTATTGCTAGGATGGCAACTCGCAAATATTTGGGCGTTTGGCCACTGTTTAGATGCGTAATGAATTTGGGCGAGACCTACTTCGTGAGCATAACCCCTGCCCCAATAGTGAGGCGCTAGGGCGTAACCAAACTCGATAGGTTGTTGATGTGCTTGTTGATTTTGCTGTTTTTTTTGTATGTCTAACTGCTGATCGTAATCACAATACAATAAACCACAGAAGCCAATTAGCTGGTCACTAGAGTTTTTAAATATACATAAAAAGCCTACGTTTTCGCCTCGTTGTGCAAAATGTTGCGCGACGAATTTCTGGGTCTCCTGTAACGACAAGCACTTTTCATCCAATAGGTAGCGCATCACCTGGCTATTGGAAAAAATATTTTCGTGCAGGGCCGTAATATCTTTTTTTACTGCATATTGAATGCGTAAACGAGGTGTTTCAAATAACACCTCGTCATCTATTTTACGCATCGCTTTTATACATCGCTTTTATACATC
>AEVK01000152.1 GCA_000209515.2 gamma proteobacterium IMCC1989 | reverse complement strand
CAGGAACGGTAATGTTAGCGGTGTCGCTTTCATTGGCAAGAATGTCTTCTTCCGCTTCATTAAATAACTGACCCTGAGTGGCATCTTTTTCACTCGACGCGCCATAATCTTTATGACGCTGCACGCGCAACATTTCTTCAAGCAAAGTGATACGTTGATCTTTTTGATCAATGTCTTTCTTAAGTTTTTTATTTTCTTTAATGAGTTCAGTGGTCGATAACATGCCTCTATTTTACTCGATGAACATCAAAAGTCCGAGCAATAATGCAATGTTTTATGCGCTTGTAATTGATGGATATCAAAGCCACGCA
>AEVK01000153.1 GCA_000209515.2 gamma proteobacterium IMCC1989 | reverse complement strand
GCCAAAGCCAAAGCCAAAGCCAAAGCCAAAAAAGAAAATTTAAAAAAACCGTAATGCCGGACTTGATCTGGTATTTTTCTACCTTCAATGAAATCTAAAAAATCCACAAAGCTATAACCCATGCCCTCAGTCTCCCATCGTTTAGATCGCTTTATTTCTCGCCGCTTATCCGTTACTAATAAAGCCGTTCGTGAGTTGTTGGTACGCAAAAAGATTATTGTCGATGGTGAAGTAGCCAGTTTAATGAATCAAACTGTTGGCCCGTTTACGTTTGTCGTGGTTGATGGGGAAGTCATACAGCAACGCCAACCAGTTTACTTAATGATGAATAAACCCAAAGGCGTGGTGAGTGCGACGAAGGATGATAAGCACACAATAGTACTTGATCTTATTGATCATCCTCTAAAAGAAGAATTACATATAGCAGGGAGGCTAGACTTTAATACTACGGGTTTATTGTTGTTAACGAATGATGGCGCGTGGTCAAAGCAATTGTCGTTGCCCGAAAATAATATAATGAAAAAATATCGTGTAACATTGAAAGATCATCTTTTTTCTAGCGATGTTTTGATTTATCAAAAAAAGTTTAGCGAAGGTGTTTTTTTATCCTCTGAAAATATAACTACACGTCCTGCAACCTTGCTTGCCTTAAGTTCAAATATAGTAGAGTTAAGTATCTGCGAGGGGCGTTACCATCAAGTGAAACGCATGTTTGGCTTTTTTCAAAATGAAGTTCTAGAACTGCATCGTTTATCTGTAGGGAGTCTTGAGATGGAAGGGGGGTTGGCATTAGGTCGATATCGAGTATTAACGCCAAAAGAAATAGATAAATCGCCTTAGCGTAAATATTATGAATAGCTAAGGCGATTGCTCTTATTTTACAAACTTACTTGGTTTCGGATAATAAGTGCCGATATTAAATACCTAATTCTTTAAATAACGCCGCTAGCTTGCCATTATCTTGCATTTCTTTTAATCCTTTATTGAAACTACTGATAATGTCGGCACATTTGTTATTGGATTTATAGCAGGTGATGTAAAGCGGCTTCTCTGATAGTGCTTCTTTTGTAAAAGCCACTTTATCTAGTACGTCTTGAGGAGTGATGGTTTTAATCACAATCTCATCATCAAGAGTTAAATCTATACGTTGATTAGCTACTTTTTTCACATTTTTTAACACAGTACTTGATTTTGAGAAGCGGATATTGGAATTGGCTAAAAACTCTTCGTTATAAGCGTATTTGTCAATAATACCGACGGTTTTGCCGTCTAGTGATGAGATACCTGTGTATTCGTAACTATCACCTTTCGGCTTCACAAAAACAATACGATTAGATGCATAAGGTTCGCTATATTGCATTTTGACTGTGCGTTCTTCGGTAAACCAAACTGCGGGTAAAATATCAGCCTTACCTTGTTCGCTGACCGCCAACGCCTTAGACCATGACATGGTTTCTACTTCAATACTATGACCTTGGCTCAGCATTATTTCTCGTAAGAGTTTAATGGAAATCCCACCGTCGGCGCGATCAGAGCTGATAAAGGGCTCCCATGCGTAAGCGGCTACTTTATAGGTAGTGCTATGGGAGAGTGTACTAAATATACTAAATGAAAGGGCAATAAGAGTGAGAGTTATCTTCTTCATAAGAAAAGCCTATGTAGTTATAAAAATAGTATCACCTTAAAGGCTAGACGTGATGGGCTATATCGCAAGTATAAAATCTCAGTATATGTAGTGATTTTCTAATATGTCACTCATATCATCATGTCGTTGATATTGTTGATGCTTTTTCAAACTATTAATTAGCTGTAAACCCTAATGTTGCTTCGGAATACAAGCTGCAGAGTGCTTAACTGCCACATATGCAAATAGATAGCATTACAGTAAATATCAGCTCGTGAACCTAAACATTTCTGTACCAGCAAGATAGATATTTGGTAAACTCATTTTATTTTTCGCAGGGGTTAATTTTGTTGGGTGATCGTTTTCAGGACATGAATCTAAAGGGTGACCTATTTGGTGGTGTGACCACAGCGGTCATTTCTTTGCCGTTGGCCTTGGCGTTTGGTGTTGCCTCAGGTGCGGGGGCAGAAGCAGGCCTTTGGGGTGCCATTATGGTGGGCTTCTTTGCTGCGCTATGGGGTGGCTCGACAACCCTCATTTCCGAACCCACAGGCCCTATGACCGTTATCATGACGGCGGTATTAACCAGCATGATGGCGAAATACCCCGAAACCGGTATGGCAATGGCGTTTACCATTGTGATGATGGCGGGCGCGTTTCAAGTCTTGCTAGGAACTCTGAAACTAGGTAAATACGTAACATTAATGCCTTATAGCGTCATCTCTGGCTTTATGTCCGGCATTGGCGTCATTCTTATTCTGCTACAAATATCGCCCCTTTTGGGACAAGCAGCACCGGCGGGTGGGGTGATGGGAACCTTATCGGAATTGCCAGATATTCTTGCCAACATAAAACTAGGTGAATTGTTTCTGGGTGTGTTGACTCTAGGCATTTTATTTCTCTTGCCTAAAGAATACCGTAAATACGTTCCGGCTCAACTGGTCGCGTTGGTTGCGGTTACACTATTATCAATGATTATTTTTGATACAGATAGTATTCGCCGAATTGGCGAAATACCGGCTGGCTTGCCTTCTTTAGTGATTCCACATTTTAATGCAGATATATTTACCGCCATGGTGATAGATGCTCTCGTACTAGGCACACTAGGTTGTATTGATACTTTATTGACAGCAGTGATTGGCGATTCGTTAACGCGTAAAGAACATGATTCAGATAAAGAGCTACGCGGACAGGGTTTTGCCAATATGATCTCTGGCCTGTTTGGTGCTTTACCGGGCGCGGGTGCAACCATGGGAACAGTGACCAATATTCAAGTAGGTGCACGTTCGCCGCTCTCTGGCATCATTCGTGCCGCGGTATTAGCTTTAGTCGTCTTAATTGCTGGCGGCTTAACAGAACCTATTCCTATGGCTGTACTAGCGGGTATTGCGGTATACGTCGGTTTTAATATTCTTGATTGGAGTTTTATTCAGCGCGCGCATAAGGTGAGCGTTCAGGGCATGGCGATCATGTATGGCGTGATGTTTCTCACCGTGTTTGTGGATCTCATCGTCGCGGTTGGTTTAGGTGTATTTATTTCTAATATTCTTATTATTGAGCAATTAAGCAGAGAGCAAACCCGCACCGTTCGGTCTATCAGTGATACTGACGGTGATGATGACGATCTTCCTTTGACAGAAGATGAGCGTGCCATACTGGATAGAGCCCATGGTAAGTTATTGTTTTTATATCTTTCTGGGCCAATGATTTTTAGCGTCTCGAAAGCGATTTCACGACAGCACACCAGCGTGTCTGACTATGAAGTGATGATCCTTGATTTGACAGACGTCCCCATGATTGATGTCACAGTAGGCCTTGCGCTTGAAAATGCGATAAAGGATGCATTAGACGCGAAATGTGAAGTGTTCTTGTTATGCCCCAACGAACAAACACTTCAAGAGTTAGAAAAGTTTCATGTGGTCGATTTAGTGCCGAACAATAATACCTACGGTTTACGACGGGATGCCTTAGAAGCTGCACTGAAATATATAGAGGGCAGCAATCGTACAGATGAGATGCCAGTGGCGTAAACTGGCTCTTTAAATCAAAAGTGTAAGCTAGTATTTTAAGTGCTTTACACTAGCAACACACTATTCGTACTTATCTTATGATACTGCGTAAACATTGAGCCTCTGTTTTAATGTCAAATCCACAACAAATAATCACCGGCCAGAATATTTATTCTGGATTCAAACAGCTTATTCCTTTATCGCTTTTCGTCGTTATTTTTGGTCTTGCCTTTGGCTTAGCGGCCACTCAGGTAGGTTTAGACAATGGTGTGATTTTGGCGATGAGTGCGTCGGTGTTTGCCGGTGCTTCACAGTTTGCAACTCTTGAACTTTGGGGTGAGCAGGTATCATTAATCCCTGTAATGATCACTGTATTTGCCATTAATGCCCGCCACTTATTAATGGGCGCATCTCTTCAGCCGCATCTAGCTCATCTATCCACTGCAAAACGTTATGGTGCTGTATTACTGGTATCCGATGCCAATTGGGCCATGAGTTTACAAGCCATTAACAAGGGTAAGCAAGGCTTAGGGGTATTAATCGGTGGAGGTATTGCTCTTTGGTTTTTTTGGTCTTTGGGTACCTTGCTTGGCCTTTATTTTGGCAATCTAATTAACGATCCGTTTAGTCTAGGTTTAGATATGGTGATGGCGTGTTTTTTATTAGCGATGGTAGTTGATGGAGATAAAAATTTAAGAATCTTTTGTATTTGGTCGTTAGCCGCATTGAGCTCTTTATTAGCCTATTGGTATCTTCCACCTAACAGCCATGTCATTGTCGGTGCGTTGGCCGGTGGTACTCTTGGCGCTATTTGGATAGGGAAAAAGCATGAGTGTTGATACCGCTGGTTATGGTATTTGGATTGTCATTGCTGTCATGGCAATCGTTACTTTGGCTACTCGATTGGGTGGTGTTTTTATCATGGGTTTTGTGCCCATTAATGAGCGAGTAGAACAATTTATCAGTGCCATGTCAGGGTCGGTGTTAATTGCAGTGTTAACGCCTTTAGCTATTAATGGTGATAATGGTGCAAGGCTTGCGTTACTCACCACAGCGATCATCATGTTAGTGTTCAAGAAACCATTACTGGCGATTGGTGTAGGCATTATTGTTGCTGCATTGGTTAGGCAATTTCCGCTAATTTTTTAACTATTACAAAAAGCGTTAATCTCTGTTTCAAATTCCTTTGAGCGTGACTCTACGCTCATTCGTGTGTTGTTCTTCTTCAGTTTTTTCATCCGCTAGCGATTAGCGGTACAAACTTTCCAGTTCGGTATTAATATCTTTATCCGCCTTCGGCACTTGCTGTTGTTTTAACAAGCTAAGTAGTTCGGTAAAATCCCACACAATAATCGAGTTTGGGCTATAGAGCTGTTTGTCGATGGTACTCATTACTTCGCTTAACTCTGTAAAATAGTGACAAAACTCATCGCTATTACTCACTTTTTTTTCTGTTTTATGACTCGCCCATTCCAGCAGTAAGGCTTTTAGTGTAGCGTACTTTTTTTGTTCAACGGCGTTTTCGATATCACTATATATTACTTTTAACGCACGCTTATTTTTAGCCTTATGACTAAATGAATCATCTGTAGATATCGTATTTATCTCGGAAGAGAGGCTCTTTTTACTCAACCATAAGTAGAAAAATATCAGCCATAAAACAAAAAATATCCCAGTGCTTAACTGCCATAGCCATAAAGTAGCTGAGGAAGTAGTAGGAGAGTTGTTGGTATTAGTATTCTCAATAACGCTCACAGTAGGAATTGTGTTTTGTTGATCAAGCTGGG
Source organism: gamma proteobacterium IMCC1989 (assembly GCA_000209515.2). Classification (GTDB taxonomy): domain Bacteria; phylum Pseudomonadota; class Gammaproteobacteria; order Pseudomonadales; family Cellvibrionaceae; genus Endobugula. Next base: position 13,605 of record AEVK01000153.1, on the reverse strand, counting down.
TGCTGGCTACCACAATTTTTTGTGATTCTAAAGTGATCACTTCTTCCTTGTCGGTATTAATATTCCACCAGCGTAAGCTAATAGGTGGCAAAGTAAACGTGCCGGTGTTTTTTGGGATCACGGCGTAATTGATTACCCGTGTTCCGATAATACCTTGTGGGCTTGGTTGATTCTTGGTGTCGGCTTTATCACTATAAATCGTAAAGTCCTTATTCGCACTCGCATCTAAGCTAATGTTGGGTAACTGAGAATGCCCTAAGCCATCGGCAGTAATGGTGAGTTGGTAAGACAGTGGCTCACCTACATTCGCGCTGATAGTGGATTGCTCCCACTTCTGTGTAAAGTTGATCTTGCTTGCAGGCAGCCAGTAATCGGCAGTAGATTCACTAGGAATAGGCTTCACGTTAATCGCGAGGGGCTGGCTAGTAACACGTAAAAAAGGGCTTCGGATTTGGCCAAAACGATTACTGGGTTTCTCTACCTGCCATAACTGTTGTGGGATAGTCAGTGTGCCGCTGGTTTGTGGGTGTAGTGCATATACATGTTCTAACACATTGTAAGCAACGCCGTTAATGGTGGTTTTAAAATTTTTCTTATCAATTAATTCTTGTGCGCTATCATTAATAATAAAATTACTAGCTTCGTAATCCGTAAGTGAAATACGATAATGGAGTTGTAAGCGAAGAATGATTTGCTCTTGCACATAGACGTTATCTTTGTTCACTACCGCACGTAAAAATACATCATCAGTATTGTTAGCTTGATCGTTGCCATTGGTTGTTGGAGGGTTTCTTAGGGGGTCGCTTTTGTTAGCACTATTATCACCCACAGTAATTTTTATCGCATCACTAAAAGCGCCATTGGCTGATAAAGATGGTATCAGTAAATTTCCCGTTTCTTTTGGGGCAATCACCAGTGTCCATTGGGTGCGAGAGCTAATGCGTCCGTTGACTATCGAGGTTTGGCTACTCTGCTGACGCTGTAAAATATCAAATTGTAATTCAAGGGTGCTAAAATCAATTTCATCAGCGCCTTGTTTATCAAGAGTAATGGTTAACAGCAAAGTATCGTTAATGGTAATTGCCGTACGATCGACACTAGTGGTGAGAGTGGCAGCATGGGCGCTTACCGCGAGTAGCAAAGCCCCAATAGTGATTAGTAATAAGATCAGTTTTTTCTGTATTAACATTCTTCGCTCTTTACGGTTTTATGCACGTAGTGTTTTGTAGATACCGGATTAAGTCCGGTATGACATTTTTTAGTGTTACGGATTTGCAAGACAATCCGGTCATGCCGGCGCATGCCGGTATCTATGGTTTTGTATCCCCGTCATTTAATAACGCTCGTGTGCATTATTATCAGGTAGTTTCCAGTCGCCACTTTGATATAACTGTCGACGTTTTTGAAATTCGTATTCAAATTTTCTCCGCAATAAACCACTTGGGTCGTCGGGTATTTTTTGAATCCATTGTTCTAGTTCTTGTTTTTCTTCTGTACTCAATTGATCAAAGGCACTTAATTGTTGCCCCTGCTCTTGTTGATTGTCTTCTTTATTTTTATCTTTTTGAGCCTTTTTTTCTTCAGCAGCTTGTTTCTCTTCTTCGGCCTTTTCAGCTTCAGTTTTTTCGCCTTCGCTTTTATTGCTGTCCGACTGTTCTTCTTGCTCAGATTTGTTTTGTTGCTGGCTATCGCTATTTTCTTTTGATTGCTGGTCTTGGCTCTCGTTGCCTTCTTTATTGTCCTTGTTGTCTTTGCTCTCGTCGCCGTCACCTTGTTGCTGTTCTTGTTTTTGCTGCTGGGCTTTTATTTGTTCGATGATTTCTTTATTTTTTTTGGCATCGCTCAAGCTAGGGTCTTTTTTAAGGGCGCTATCGTAGGCTTCAATTGCGTCGTCGTATTGTTGTAGTTGACTTAATGCGTTGCCGCGGTTGTAGTCGTCAGTAGCGGTGTCGCCTTTTGCGAATGCATCGGCGGCGGCTTGATAGTCTTTGTTCTTGTAGGCTGCGCTGCCTTGCCATTGATGGTTTTCACTGCTGTTAAAATGTTTCTCTGCCGTCGCGTAATCTTGTTGCTCAAAGGCCTGCTGACCTTGTTGGTTTTTGTTGCGCCACAGTTCATCCCACAGTGTAGACTTTGTGGCAGTTGGCGTTTCGGCCTTAGCTTGATCGATGATTTGTGCATAAACGGGTTCTGGCAGGGTAACGGGCAATATTATGACCATCAGTGACAACAACCAACCGCGGCGAAACATCAGAGCAAATAAGGGTAGGAAGACTAACAATAGCAACGGCGCAAACTCTTCCCATTGATCCATCTCACGTTGCGATTCGTTTTCGCTTTTTGAGTTTTGAAAAGCAGGGCGTTCGATAGATTGTAAAATAAAATCGATATCGTCGTCACTTGCTTGTAATGGTAGATAATGCCCATTCACGGCCGAGGCGACTTCTTGTAAGACTGCATCGTTACGCGCCGCTTGAATAATATTGTTATTCCCGTCACGTAAAAATTCAGACTTGTTTTGGCTGCTATTACTATCGCTGCCATCACTAGGAATAGGTGCGCCCTCTGGTGTGCCGATACCCATAATAAATAAGGATTGGTGTGCTTGTTTTTCAAGTGTTCGCTCAATACTGTTAATCGCTTTTGGGTCTATACCATCGGTTAACACTACATAAGACGCATGTTGAATACCTGAGTCGGCCACTAGCGTTGTCGCCATGGTCATTGCCATTTCAATATTGCTACCGGGAATGGGTAGCAAGCCCGGTGTGAGTGTCGACAAAAGGTTGGCAATGGTTTTGGTATCGTCGGTTAACGGTGTCACGGTATGGGCTTCGCCCGCGTAAACCACTAAGGCAGTCAGGCCATCTTTGCGCTGGCTTAATAAGTCTTTAATTTTTAAGCGCGCGCGCACAATGCGCGATGGCTTATTGTCGGTAGCGCGCATACTGGGCGACAGATCAAGAATAATCACCATCGCCTGTTCAGATTGCTGTAAAGGCTGTGGTAGCTTTTCCCACGTAGGGCCAGCAAGGGCAATACAGGCAATAAGCCATGCACCGGCTAATAAAGTATAAATAGGGCGGGCTAGTAAATGACTAATGGCTTTCTTAGCTTTGTGTGTGCCGTCTTCATCGTTCTTATGAGAGCTGTTCTTGTCAGAACGGTTATCCGCATTATCATCAGTCACTAAATGGCGTAACAAATCGGCATCTATCCATTGCTCAAACCCCGTTTGTCGATGGCCTTGTCGGCTTAACCAATAGGCAGCGAACAGTAATACAGGAATTAATAGTAACCATAGCGGGCGAATAAAATGAAAGTCGGTGAATGCATCCATTATGTACGACCTCCCTTTTTCTCTTTTTGTCGCTGTTTCGTTTTTAGCGTGGAGCTCAATGCCTGTATCGATAAAACAATGGCTAGCCGATGACTGATCACAGTCAATGCCAAGCTAAGCGCTAAAGCGAAGCTCAGCGGCCACATAAATAAGGACTGCACTGGGCGTAGCCATTCGGGTTCTTTTTCTGTGGGTTCTAGCTTATCGAGTTCGCTATAAATGTTGTTTAATTCCTGAGTATTCCGTGCGCGAAAATAGAGGCCGCCGGTGGTATTTGCAATAGCGGTTAAAGTTTCTTCATCTAGGGAGGCCGATGGGTTTACGCGGCGGTTGCCAAAAAAACCGCGCACAATCATTTCGTCTGCGCCAATACCTACGGTATAGATTTTTGCGCCAATCTTCTCGGCCAATTTAGCCGCTTGTAATGGTTCTACTTCGCCTGCGGTATTTTCGCCATCGGTTAATAGAATAATGACTTTGCTATTACTGGGTTTAGCGGAAGAAGCGCTAGACTGATTTTTCAGTCGTTTTACCGATAGGCCAATGGCATCACCAATGGCGGTGTCTTTACCGGCAAAGCCTAGCTGGGCTTCTTGTAAAAACTGATTTACCGATTGGGTGTCGAAGGTGAGCGGGGTTTGTAGATAGGCTTGGGTACCAAATAGGATTAACCCGATACGATCCCCTTGGCGTTGATCAATAAAGTCACTGACGACTTTTTTCACTGCGGCTAAGCGGGTGGCGGGGCGATTGTTTATCTGCATATCTTCTTGTTGCATACTGCCGGAAATATCCACGGCGAGTAATAGGTCACGGCCACTGGTAGGCAAGGCTTGTGGTTCGCCCAGCCATTGGGGTTTCGCAGCCGCTAATACCAATAAGCACCAGATAACGATTAAGAATAACCAGCGGAGTAAAGGATGATGGGCAGCCGAGTGATCGCAGACCTGAGTTTGTGTGAGCTGGGTATAAAACGGCACAACAATACCGTGGTCGCTGCCGTGATCTTGTTGTGGCGAGGGCCTCAAAAAGCGATAAACCAATAAGGGCAAAGGCAATAAGAGTAAGACCCAAGGCGAGGCGAGTGTAAACATTAGGCGGATTCTCCTAATGGTTTTTTTTTCACGCCATGTAGCTTAATTTGAACACTGTGGTGCTTAATCCAGTTTTCACAGGCTTTGTATAACAGGGGGATATCAACCTTATCGTCAGATGCCTGTTGGGTACTGTTAGATAACTGCTGGGTGCTGTGTGCTTGGTATTGTTGCTCGCTCATCCATTGGGCGAGTGAATCACTAAAGTAGGATTTGCTGGTTTGCTGATTTAAAAAATTAATCCAAGCTTGCCCAAACAATGCAGCGCTGTCTTCGGAGTAGGCTGTAATGGCGGTACGTTTAACAATAGCGATCATTGCTGTGGCGCAAGTTAGCTCTTCCCCATGTTCTTGCCACTGCTGATACTGTTGCTTTAACAAACTTAAAGCCGCACGACGATAACGCCATTTTTTCTGATAACGCTTAAACGCATAAACACTGCCAGCACATAGTGCGATAACTAATACCAATAATAACCACCAACCAATAGAGGGCGGCCACGGGCTGACTGCGTTGGGTAAATGGATATCGGCAATAGGGAGTGCCTGTTGAGTCTGCGCTTGAGCGACTGGCGGTGCCTGTATTTGGGGTGCTTGAGCCGATAACTGTTTTGATAGCTGTTTTGATAACAATGGAGGAGTATTCATCGTGCCATCAGCCCCATAATCACGTCGATTGCAGGTGTTTGTACTGGCGCTTTACAAAAGCGAATGCGTAAACCTTGGCAAAGTTGTTGTAAACGCGCTTCTTTTGCCGCAAAGCGTGCGCTGAACCCTTCGCTAATCGATCGCTGTAAGGCCAATTGACTCACGTTTTGTCCGTCACTAATAGTGACTTTTGCGGTATTGGGTAAAGCCATTTCTAGTTGATCGACCACCCATAGCAAGGTGACTCGGTGATGGCGCGAAAGATAAAATAGCTGTTTTTCACAGTCGTCATCTAGGTCGTAACAATCACTAATAATAACGATCTCGGTGCCAGTTTGGGTGGTGTGAATCACCCGCTTTAATGCATCACTCATGGAGAACTTATCAGTCACTCGTGCAGATAGTTGTTGGTTAGCCGAAGACAATTGTTGTAACCAGCGATTGACGGTTTTATGGCTGCGGGCAGGGCGGGTTTCCCCTATTTGATGACTACCCAGCACAATGCCACCGCTACGGTCTCCAGAGGCAATCGTGACCCAGTTAATAAGTGCAGCTAATTGGCAGCCATAAACCGACTTAAAACACGGATTACTACCAAAGAAACTACTACGGCGTTGATCTACCAAGGTGACAATAGGTTTTTCTTTCTCTTCGGAATAACGTTTGCTGTGGGTGATTTGGGTACGTGCCGTGACTCGCCAATCAATCGAGCGAATATCGTCACCCGCCTGATAAGGGCGAACATCTTCAAACTCCATACCACGGCTGACCGAACGGCTTTGGTGGTGGCCTCCCAGCTGCGCTTTGCTCTTTCCACTACGCGCACTACATTGCTTCGCAAAATGGCGAAGTTGCTGTAGCTCGCTTAGGGAAACATAAGCGCCAGAGGATAGCTTGTTGTCCGAGTCTGTGTTCATCGTTGTTCGTGTACTCAAATGCTTAGGTTGTAGATAATTAACGATCCATACAATAGATCTATATAACAGCTACTTTCTGCAATAAACGAGTGATCACGTGATCGGCACTAATGCCTTGGGCTTCTGCCTCAAAGCTCAGAATTAAGCGATGGCGGAATACATCATAAATCACCCCATGAATATCGTCTGGCGTCACATAGTCACGGCCATGTATAAACGCATGGGCTTTTGCACAGCGGTCTAATGCGATAGTCGCGCGGGGGCTTACTCCAAACTCAATCCACTGGCCTAGCTCGTCATCGACCTTTTTAGGGTGACGTGTGGCCATCGTGAGCTGCACAATATACTGATCAATACTCTCTGCCGTATGTACCGCTAATACCTCTTGGCGGGCGGCGAGTAATTGTTCGATAGAGAGGGGTTCTGGTGGTGTGATTTCTTTATGGCTTGCCTCGTTACGGGCGAGTTGTAGTATTTGTGCTTCGGCATCGGCATCGGGGTATGCGATTGTTACATGCATTAAAAAGCGATCTAGCTGTGCTTCGGGTAAGGGATAAGTACCTTCTTGTTCGATTGGGTTTTGCGTTGCCATCACCAAAAACACATCGGGTAGCGGGTAGGTGGTATTACCCACACTAATTTGTCGTTCCGCCATGGCTTCTAATAAGGCCGATTGCACCTTGGCAGGGGCACGGTTAATTTCGTCGGCAAGCACAATATTGTGAAACAGCGGCCCCGGCTGAAAGGTGAAACTATGTTCTTGGGGATTATAGATATCGGTGCCGGTAATATCGGTAGGCAGTAGGTCGGGTGTAAACTGAATACGCTGGAAGTCGGCCTCAACACCTTCGGATAAGTGCTTGATTGCCTTAGTTTTTGCTAAGCCCGGTGCGCCTTCTACCAGCAAATGCCCATCGGCTAATAGTGCAATTAATAAGCGATCGATCAGTTGACTTTGGCCGACAATTTGGCTTTCTAACCAGTGTTTTAACGGAGCGAGTTGCATTAACGAATCCTTATGTTTTTTCGTAAACAACAGACTTAATTCACATTAGGTTTGTGTCTTAACTGTTTGATTTATATTGTTAATTGGTGGTTTTGTTTTTACTTGTTTCGTCATTCTATATACGGTTGTTTTTTTATTTTTCAAGGCACCGTCTTAAGGCAGTAGATAAGCGGTAGGTATGATGACTTGATTGGCTATTTAAAGCATAAGTCACGCTTTAAATCGGCTGTATCAATATCAGTGGTTTAATCACTACGGCCCAAAACTCAGCATTGCCTTTTTGCCATGTAATGGCTTGCTCATCACTGGTGGGGATGACTTGCTGTTCTTCCATCCATTGCTTGATAGCTACCGTATTATCATCAGCTACCGCTTTGGCAACGGCAACAAGGTCGAGTTCCTTGGCAACAGAAATAACATTGCCGCTGGCAAAATGTGGTTCGACTTCTTGCCATTGCAAGCGAGCGGTTTCTCGGTTGATTTTATCAACCGAGTTTATATCTTCATTATCGTCGCTTTCTACCAGTGCTTTTAATTGTTCATCACTAAGGGTATCGCTAGGAATAGACGAGAGAGGTTTGCTTTCGTTTTTGTGCTTTTCTTCATTATTTTGTTCGTTCTTTTTTTCAATAGGGTTATCACTCATGACCGTAACTGCTGCTCTTTTGCTTGTTTAATTAAGATTTCGGCACTGCTAATGAGTTGCTTGCGTTGCAGTATTACCTGTAAGCGCGAACCGCCTACTTGTCGCCATAAAATAGACGAGCGGATACCGGCAAATAGTAGTACGCGAATTTGGTTGGCAATGCGGGATTGCTGTAAATAGTTGTAATCGCCATTGACCTGAATACGAAAACTAAAGGTGCTAATGGTGCTGGTATAGATATCAGCAAGGCTCGCGACGACATTTTCATGGGTAGGGTCAAACAACTCCGCTTGGCGCTGTGCTTGTTCAATGCGCTTACCAATAGTGTTGAGCATGTCGGGCTGCTTCATTAGCTTCTTTTGTAAATGCACCATGCCCATCACGTAACGCACAATATCGTTACCGTTAGGGGTGTTCACCCGCTTAAGCGTATCGCATAGCTGGGTTAAACCGGCCAGTATTTTGGTGTTATCGCCATATACATCACTAATGGTCGCGGGGTTTTGCTCAAACAGGCTATGTATCGCTGTATGTAAGTCCCCTTGGTTAAGATGGCCGCTAGTGGCGAGTTGTTGCACCAGCAAAGACGATTGAAACATTCCTGCCAACGCGAGAGTGCGATCATCCCACGGTGAATGGCTTTTATCCGAGTGTTGGTTAGACATAATAGGTTAGGCGGTCTCAATAATGTTGATGATGCGAACGTGTGTCTATGTTGACAGCTTGGGTTAGCATCGCTCAGTATTTTTTGTAAATTATCTGTTTGCGAGTGTTATGTTTGTAAATTGTTTGTAAATTAAGCGTTTGCGAACTATCTGTTTATGGACCTTTTGTTTGTAGATTAAGGCGAATGTCTATTAATGGAGACACCAAGCGCTAAGATCAACCTAGCGCGCGCTAAAACACCAGATTAGTTAGCGCGAGAGGCAATCACCGCGCCACCTAAGCAATGCTCGCCATCGTACAGCACGATGGATTGCCCTGGCGTGACCGCACGTTGCGGTTCATCAAATATTACACTGATTGAACTATCGTTATTGTCTCTACTAACAGTCACTTCACAGGCTTGGTCGGCTTGGCGATAGCGTATTTTGGCATGACAGCGGAACACCGCATCCTGATCAGATGGGTTAATCCAATGCATATCGGTGGCGGTTAAACGCTGATGATATAAAAGTGGGTGCTGATCACCTTGCACAACGATCAGCTGGTTCTTATCTAAGTCTTTATCCACCACATACCATGGCGCATCCGGTGCATTCTTAACACCACCAATTCCTAAGCCTTGGCGTTGCCCCATGGTGTGGTACATCAGCCCCGCATGCTTGCCAATCACTTGGCCTTTATCAGTGACAATCTCGCCTTCTTGGGCAGGCAAGTACTGCTCTAAAAAGTCTTTAAAGCGGCGTTCGCCAATAAAACAAATACCGGTGCTGTCTTTTTTGTTATGGGTGATTAAGTTGTGCTGTTCTGCGAGTAGGCGCACGGCAGGCTTTTCTAACTCGCCCACAGGGAATAAGGTTTTGGCTAATTGCTCACCGCCCACCGCATGTAAAAAGTAGCTTTGATCTTTGTTGTTGTCACAACCCTTTAACAGACGGGTGCTACCGGCGCTGTTATTGAAATAATCATCACGGCGCACATAATGGCCAGTGGCGATCATATCGGCACCGAGTACTTGGGCGTAATCTAAAAACACCTTAAATTTGATTTCACGGTTACACAAAATATCGGGGTTAGGAGTTCGGCCAGCCTTGTATTCGTCTAAGAAATACTCAAATACATTATCCCAATACTCCGCGGCAAAGTTCGCCGTATGCAGCGTAATACCCAAGGTATCGCATACCCGCTGGGCATCGGCTAAATCGTCTTTGGCAGAACAATACTCCGTACCATCATCCTCATCCCAGTTTTTCATAAACAAACCTTCGACCAAATAACCTTGTTGTTGCAACAACAACGCCGTCACCGAAGAATCAACACCACCAGACATACCTACCATCACGCGGGTTTCTTGAGGAAGAGGGGAAGAGATAGACATAATTAAGACGCTATATAAGGTTGAAAATAAGGTTAAAAAGTAAAAGCGGCATTTTAACGGTTTTAGCGAGAGATTGCTGGGGAAATATTGGGGTTGGTTAAGTTGGGTGGGTATAGCTAGTAGTGTCCATAAATACTCCACGTTTTTCATGTAGAGAAAACTATAAGAATTGTGATTCTGTTTGCGAGAGCTGTCAAATAGTCTTTTGGTTGACGACTGTCGCTTGAATCATCTTGTGTGGGAATATGTTTCTTGGGTGTGTTGAATCACGTTGAGCGGGTTTGTTTTAGTGTGTTAGATTGACTGTTAATACAATTTTGGTAGTAAGGAGTTAAAGTGATGATAGATGAAATTCAGGTGATAATGTCGTTATTGCTTCGTTATGGATTTGAAGCTGCTGTTGCGGGTGGGGTTGTCTTTCTTTTAATAAAATCATTTCTGCCGGGTTATTTGAGCCAAAAAGGAAAGAACCTTGCGACACAAGACGATATAGAATCGATCACATATAAGGTTGAATTAGTGAAATCTAGTTATGCAGAGTTACTTGAAGAAGTGAAGAGCAATAATCAGATTAAAATAGCGGCTATTAGTCGTGAGAAAATTATTAAAAAAGAAGTATATATGGACGCCATTGAGGCTATCACTATAAGTCAAAGTGTAATATCCAACTTAGCCAACCTTAATCTTACTGAAGAAAAGATAAGCAAGGATTTTTCTTGCCACTCGGGCAAGATTGCGAGAGTGCAATTGGTAGGAGAAAAAGAGACAGTAAGAGCGGTGACGACATTTACAGCAGCTATTGGCACGGCGTTTCTCGATCTTATGTTGGAAAGAGGAGCTTTGGTAGGTAGAAAGGCTGATATTGAACGAACTCAAAACTTCAGAGATAGGCATCACAGTGAAATTGAGCGTTATATGACACTTATGAAAACTATGAATGTAGATGGGCTTCTTGATCAGGGTACTAAAGATAATATAAATAAATGTATGCTTTTTGAAGGTGACCAAAGAGAGTATTACAACAAAGAATTAGAAAGACTTTGGACAATTCAAAATGAGGAGCATTTAGTTTTTGTCAAAAAATGTATGGATAAGTTTTTTGATATCTCCATACTATTACCTCCGGCTGTTTTGTCTGCGCGAAAGGAGCTTGATTTAGAAATAGAAGCAGAAGATTACGAAAATATCTTCAATGAAAATATTATTAAAGGAAGAGAAGCCTTTGATGATTTTGTCACTAAAATTTCTGTTTGAATAAGAATGTAAGTGCAATTAAATAGTCGAGGTGAACAGGCTAAAATTTAAATAAGTAGGGTCAAATAAGTAGAGTCAGATACAACTTTCCATTCTAAAATCAAGCTGTCCATCTATAGAAAGCAATAGAAGCAATAGGGGCAGTCTCGATTGAAAGCTAAGAAATATGTAAGACAAAGGCGATGGTGAGGCTAGATTTAACTAGTTTGTTCAATAAGTCACTTCTCTATCAAGTTCCATTTAGTTAAGAATAAAGGCGACGCAGAAAGGCTCAAGTAGCATTTATCGAAAGGCGAGGCCTTTGATGTGTTGGCGAAAAAGCATCCTGCTTGTAACGCTGCTAAAAAAGGCGGTGATTTAGGTGAAATTCGCAAAGGGCATCAATAACGTATAATGCTTTTTTAGTCTCTTCAAATAACAATAATTAGGATCTTTTTATGACTGATCGCGAATTACCTATAGCTTCTGTTATTGGTGTGCTGTTTTTTATTGGCATCTCGATTGTATATTTCTTTCTGGCGAGTCCTGCTCATACGTTGCCAGTTGTAAATCAAATACTGTCTGTTGAAAGTAAATTGTGGGCGTTACAAGAAACAGATATCGTGCCTATCGACACATCTCTCAGTCAAAAAACGATTGATTTAAAAGATTTTGGTTTTGTCGCTGCACCCAAAGAATTGTTTTTTGAAAATTCGTCGTCATTTATTGCATTAAGCCGTCCTCATGCATCTCTAGTGCAAGGTTTTCTTTTTAAGTCACCAGCGCTTTCTGGTTTGCAGCGTTGCAATGTAGATACATTAAGCTGTTCTCGGCTAGATATGAGGCCGTCAATTAATATTGGGAGCGCTTACCATGTGGCTGTTTTACCAAATGAGAATCTTGTTGTCGCTAACGTTGGTCAACATGAACTCCATTTGCTGAGCCATAGCGGTCAATTTATAAAAAAGGTAAATGGTTTTAGATATCCCAATGTTGTGGAGTACTTTAATAACGAGTTGTGGGTGGTTGATACTAATAATCATCGTTTTGTCTCTATCGAAAGCGCGGAAACTGATTTTGGAGCAGTAAAGAAGGAGGTTGTTCTAGGCAGTATTGATGGCTTAGATCTCATTAAAAATTACCCTATAGGTTTAGAGTTTGATGGTGAGTATTGGTATGCATTAATCGCTAATGGATTTTTATCAAATGCGGATTTGTATCGCATTGATAAAAAATGGGGGGCAGCAAAAAAGATAAATTTACCCGAAGAAGTTGATGTGAGTTCGTTTCTTGTTGACGAGGACAAGACCTACTGGCTTGCAGGTTTTGATGGACGATTATGGAAAAAATATGATTCCTTTAGTGAGTGGCAATTGGTAGAGTCAGACAGTCTCAAATTGAGTCAAGAAGCATTAATCGAAAAAATAGAAGGTATAAAATTAAGAGATTGGCTGGTAGCAGGCTTAGGTGTACTGTTGGCAATGATCACCTTATTGTTTGGCTTAAAAAAATCTAAGCCGGTTGCTAAAGATAAAGCGTTATTTAATCTTCAATCGGGTTATAAAGAATCAGAGAAAATTCTACCGTTCCCTCCCTTTAAGGATGATAACGTACGCTGGCTGAGTCGCAATGAGAGGTGGTTGAAAATGATACTATATGCCAACCTGTTTATGAAAGTATCTGCGGTGTTGATTGTGGTGGCTGCCGCGACCTCTTTTTGGCTTTTGGAAGATATAAAGCCGGGCAATGGCCAGTTTCTACTATCCGTTTATGCGCTACTCATATCTTTTTATATAGCTACTTATTGGCTTGTAAGTCGTGCGATGAATACACGTATTGGTATTCAGGGTGAGCTATTACTTATTGCACGAAACAAAAAAATTATTGCAAAAGCGAAACCCGATGAAATTGTTTATTGTGAATATATGCTTTATATCCCAAAAGCTGTGGCAGGAATGGGTTCAGCTGTGATGCGTTTTTATAAGGAGGAGTCAGAAAGAAAAGGGTTGCAACCTTTTTTACAGAGAGGTGAAAAAGTGAGTGAGGTGGGAATGTACTGGTTTTTGTTGAGAAAATTGTATCCGCCAGCATGCGTTGTTTTAGGTATTGTTTTTGTCGGCATTTTGGTCATTGTGTGGCTAAGATAAATATTAGAAGAATTAACAAGGGAGAATGGCATGTGTTCGTTAGGCTGTAGTAGGTTTAGAGGTGCTTGAAAGTCCTTTGTTAATTGATAAATAACCCAACTTTACCTCGTTTTAATCATACACAAACCAAAAGAAGCCCCTCATGACAGCAATGGCAAGACACATTTTAGTGAAAAATAAAGAAGCCGCTGAAAAACTCAAGCAGCGATTATCAAAAGGCGAGGCCTTTGATGTATTGGCGAAAAAACATTCGACTTGTAACTCTGCCAAAAAAGGCGGGGATTTAGGCGAGATTCGCAAAGGACAGTTGGTGAAGTCGGTAGAGCAGGTGATTTTTAAAAAGCCACTCAAACAAGTACACGGCCCTGTAAAAAGTCAGTTTGGGTTTCATTTGATTGAAGTTTATTATCGCGATTGATCCGATAATTATGCTGAATAAATACTGTCTTATTTGGGATAGATCCCTGCTTTCGCCCCTACTGTTCGTGATAGATTAGGTGAATGTTTAGTTAAGGGAGACTTAATTTCGGCTAG
>AEVK01000154.1 GCA_000209515.2 gamma proteobacterium IMCC1989 | reverse complement strand
AGCCGCAGCTTATGGCGGCGTTATGTGTAATTTAGACAATAGGAAATGAGGATGAGAAGGTGGATTTTATCCGTAGTGATATCATTAATTCCAATCGTTTGTTCGTTAGCTTATTTCTATAGAATTATACAGCAAGCCGTCTGTTTAGATTCTGGTGGACTCTGGTTGGGTTTATACCAAGGTTGTGATGTGGCTATAGATGAAGGGCATTATGCCTTAACAATAAGCCCTGTTTCGGCAATGATATTGGTGGCTGTTTGGTTGCTGCTTTTTTGGCTTGTTTCTGTAGTGTTAAAGCGCTTTTAGTTTTTAATAAAATAACCAGCCTAGCACATAACAAGGCCATCAAATGGACGGCTT
>AEVK01000155.1 GCA_000209515.2 gamma proteobacterium IMCC1989 | reverse complement strand
CTTATGTCTAATACTGTCTATTGTTACCATTTGAACCACGCATTCACTATCACTTAAGTGACCTTCAATGACTGATTCATCAAAAAATAATACCAATCCAGTGCTTTTACAGCTTTACCTGCCATCAGACGAAAAATCAGCTTTTAAGAGGGCTTGTTTCTTATGTGATACCACAATGTCTAGGGAACTTAGAAAGATGATTTATCAATACTGTAAAAACCCACCTGTTCCTGAGCGTGATTATTACTCTGATTTACTACCTCCGTATGGTCGTAATTTTGATTGAGAGTTCGCTTTAACGACGAAGCACTTGCGGAGGAGGCAAATCGAACTCTCAGTCATGGCGAAGCCATAATAGCGACAAGAGATATTAATATTTTTACCTTTGTAATAGAGCGAAGACCTCGCTCACGATATTATTATCTTTTATAACCCAGTACTACCGCTCTTGTTTTTTGCACATTGGATTCGATATAAAGCAGGGCTACTGCATCTAATTGCCATCATGAATAACATCTTGTGTTGTTTTTTGGAGTCTTGGCTATACGGGCACTCTAATACTCCGTATTGATCCCATGATGGGACTTTTAAACGATTATGGCGAGCGGGCGAGTGACGCTTTGCGTTCGCCGCCGCCTATTTAACTTGGTTTTTTTATTATGAATTTTATGTACGCTGTTGTTATTGATAACCTTCCCGCTAAAGTATTACACCCAAGCCTTCGTGATTACGAGATGGAGCATCATTGCTTTTCAGGTGATCCCATTACTTATAAGAAGTATATAGGGCCTGCAGGCCGCTTCTCTACTTTTAAAGGTGCTGCCTATATGGATACAGAACAGCTTGCTGAACGCTTTTTACTTCACTTTAGACCTATTATGGATAAAAGAGGTTATCAAGACTGTCCAATGAGCATTTTTCGTTTTTCCCCTGGCAAGTGGGATCTTAAACGTGCTGTTAAAATGATCCCCAAGGTTAAGGAATTGCTGGGCGAGGGCAGTACCGGTATCTAGTATCACCGGTACTTAGTCCCATGTGTGGGAATCTCTAGTTATTTACCCTCAACTTCATCTAATATTTTTTTATCTCTTCTTGAATCCTTTGTGACAATCGCAAATTTTCTCCACCCTTGGTCAACAAGTTCATTCAGTCCATTACTGATGCAATAGGTATCAATCACATCAATTACTATTCCTTTCTCTCTATCGGGTAACTGTTGGGCTCTTTCTAACATTATTTTCATAATGTCTTCTAGACCCGTTTCCCCTATGTCTTTCAACAATGCATCTGCTGAGCATTCTAGTCCTTTCATCAGCTTCACCACTGTAGACATTTTAGGGTCTCCCCCGTCTCTTTCCATTTCAGAGATGCTAGCGCTTCTTAGTCCGCATGCTACTGCAAGCTCTCTTTGGGTAAAGCCCTTGTCGTGACGCAATCGCCTTAGATTTTCTTTAAATGCCATCTTCCCGTACCTTAATTCACTCTTTAACGCTATTTTAACCATCACTTTTTATGCCACACCGTTTACTATTGCTGTAAAGCTATTATATACTTGCTGCAGCGTTTATTGCATGCAAATAAACACGCTACAGCGTGGCTTTGTAAATATAACGCTGTAGCCTCATTGACAAGGTTTTGAGTTAAGTGAATTTTTTATTTACTTGACAGATTTTGCAATTTCACAGTTTGGGTTCCTGTTACACCCAAACTTACTCCGGACTTCCGGACAACTAGGTTAAATAATATCCAACTTATGTGGTTTATTGATAAGCTAAATATTCACCAAGATCATCTAGAGCCTCTACCTATCATTGGCTCTGAAATGGTCATACGTGTTGATCTTCAAACAGGTGAACAATTGAGCGAATCACCTAAATCAAAGTTACTAGAAGGCTCTTACTCTTCTAAGATAGAAATTCGTTGTAATGGTCGACGAGTATCAATTAGGGGTAACCCTAGTCGCTGGCATAGGGTAGATAACCTATTTGGCTTTACAACGATAGCTCAATGTATCGTTGTTTATAATCAACTTTTAAGGCAATACGGAATACCCCAATTTACTCCGTCTACTAATTTTTGGTACAGACAAGGGGAGGAGGGCAGCAAAGTTCAGCTTGTTTCCGATGGAGCGGTTATTGATCACATTGACTTTACTAGAAATTTCTCCGTTTCTTCAGGCAGAGAGGTTACTTTTTTAAGAGGGCTGTCCAGTTTCTCAATGGGCAAAGGTAAAGAGCCATATTTATATCCAAACGGCTGCACTGTTGATTGGTATAAAGGCTCTACAGTTCAGTATAAAAAAGTGTATAAAAAGGCGTTTGATCTAATTACGCATAAATCCAAAAGACTTAAAAACACCACAGATAAAGATAAATCTTATTATCAAAAACTAATAGATTTTTGTAATGATTTAGGTATTTTACGCGAAGAACATTCTTTCAAAAGGCCATGGCTAAAGAAAAAGAATTTATGTTTTTTTGGCAGAACATCAGAATCAGATTTTTTACCTTATTTAAATGATATTGAAAATGCAATGAAGAGACTACAAGTGATGAAATTAGATTATGAAACAATTGCAGAACAACTTATACAAACTCAAGTAGTCAATAGTCCTCAGTCGGCTAACGCAACACAAGCGGTTGCTCATAAATGGTTACATGGCTGCATACTACAAAAAAATAGCCAGTTTTATGTTCATAAAGCACGCTTAATTCAGCTGGGGATTGATATATCTATACCTCACGACATTACAAAAATGCCACCACAAATAAGGTCTAACACTTTGATAGAAGTTAGTTTTGTATCTCCACCAGACTGGTATCGTATGCCTAAAACCCACTCACTAGGACTTGTCGCATGAGAATAAAAGATAAAACAGTGGTTCTTGAAATACAGGATTTAATTTTAGAGTACTGTATTTTTGACGAATGCACACTTTCTCATTTAGTTTTGGCTGATAGTTCTTCATGTATTTTGACTGCATGTGGTCTTCAATTTTTAGATGAATATGTCGAGCCTGAACAATCAGAATCCGTGACTCGTTGTCCGCGATGCGTTAAATCCATTTTCGCTAAAATGAAAAGAATAGATTAATAGGAAAAATTATGACAAATAAAATACTAGGAAAACCACTATCATTAAGCCCATCACTTAGTGACTTAAACAGCATAAAAGTGTTATCAACGGAAGATAAGGCTTTATTATTAGCTTGTCGTCGGTACATGGCGTCTACTAACGTCTTGCCCCATGAGTTTTGTAAAGAGTTATTCGATTTGGCATCTCAGGCTTTGGATCATTCTTCTGAGGATTTCACTGCTTTCTTTTCGCAAGTAAATAGCGCTGACGATAATGCTTTCCATACGCCTTGTTTAACCATAAATAGTTAAGTGGATTTAACATAAATAATTATGATTTAACCAGGCAATACGAAAAATATCAGATTGCGATTCAAGCTAAATCTATCTGTGGCTTTGGAGGGGACCCGCATAGCGGGGAGGTTCCAAAACATCATATAGATTAGCATTTCTTATGTCTAATACTGTCTA
>AEVK01000156.1 GCA_000209515.2 gamma proteobacterium IMCC1989 | reverse complement strand
ATCATCCATTGCATCGGGGGCAGTATCTTCTACGTTAATATTAAGATTAGCCGTCGCGGTAGTACCGTCGTCATCGGTTACTACGATAGCTACAGTGGTTAATTCGTTAGCACCATCAGTTGTATGATCGATACTGCTACCCGCACCATCTGGGTTAAACGAGTAATTTACGGTGATGGTAGTACCTACAATAGTGGCACTCGTTAAATCGAATGGACTTCCCTCACCATCAATATCTGCTGATATAGCAATGGGAGTGCCTAACACTAGAGCATCTAGCTGGGCTCTAGTTACATTAACCCCATCAATGGTCAATACAGTATCACCCGCACCCGTAGGAATACCATCGGGCACTGCCGCACTAAATGAACCTGTAATCGCAGTTGCTGTTTCTACATCACTTATATCTGAACCGTTAGTATCACCGCCTTGATTGGGAATTGTGATGGTAGGGTCACTTGATATATTGACTGTGACTGTCGCTGTTTCGGTGATACCTGCAGGAGATGTAACGGTATAGGTGTAGGTATCTGATCCAATAAAACCCGTGCTTGGGGTGTATTGTACAGTGCCTAAGTTAGCATCGATAATAGTGACTGTACCATTAGCGCCTTGAGTGACACCAGTTATAACTGGTGTTCCCTCAAAGTTATCCGCTGTTGCACCGTTTGTACCCGTTATCACATTTGCTGTAATTGGCACATTCAACGCTGTATTTAACGTATCGTTAGTAATATCTGCTACTGGAGTGACTGTGACGGTCACGGTGGCCGTTTCTGTTACACCTGTTGGCGAAGTGACTGTATAGCTATAGCTATCTGAACCATGAAAGTCAGAATTGGGGGTGTATTGTACCGTACCTACGCTACCGTCAATAATAGTAACCGTGCCATTAGCTCCTTGAGTAACACCGGTAATCTCCGGAGTACCATCAAAAGTATCTGCCGTCGCACCGAACGTACCTGTCAGTAAGTTTGCCGTAACAGCCGTATCCTCAGTGGTTGAGATACCGTCTGACGTAATATCAACTACTGGAGTAACATTAAGGTTTAAAGTGGACGTCGCGGTAGAACTATCAACACCACTTGATACGGTATAAGTAATCTCTGGGACCGTGCCATTGAAGTCATCTACAGGGGTAAATGTGTAACTACCATCGTCATTAATGGTGATATCACCTACATTAGGGATTGTAAAAGGTGTTCCTATTACTGGCACACCCACTACCCCCTGAACGGTAAATCCAGTCACTTCAATATCTGTAATAGAGTCATTAGGCGTTGGGTCATCAGGGTCATTATCGTTGGACAATAGACCGCTTGCTGCACTGACATTTAAAGGGGTATCTTCTATCGCTGTACCCGTGTCTGGAGAGGCCGACACTGGGTCATCTACAGGGTTAACGGTGATAGTTAACACTGCGCTAGCAGTACTTCCTTCATCGTCGGTAATTGTATAGGTAAACGTATCAGTACCGTTGAAGTTAGTATTTGGGGTATAGGTATAATCGCCATTTGCCGTAACGGTAATAACACCATTAGCTGTGGCAAAGTTAGTCACTGGCGTCACTTTAGCATTATCAACAAGGGTATCGTTTGTCGTTAGATTACCGCTAACGGGTGTATCTTCGTTGGTGGAACCGGCGTCGTTTATTGCAATAGGCACACCGTCATCAACTGCACCCACATTAACAGTAACTGTGGCCGTATCAGTATCGCCGTCTTCATTAGTGATCGTATATGTGAAGGTATCTGGGCCATTAAAGTTCGCAGGGGGCGTATAGGTCACAATGCCATTAGCGTCAACAGAGATAGTCCCGCCCCTTGTACTGGAGGTCGATGACAATGTCACTGTCGCAGCAGAACTAGAGGTGTCATTACCCAATACATTAATAGTTAAGGAAGTATCTTCTGTACCTGATACAGTATCATCGGTTGCATCAATTGAACTTAAAATTATCGTTGTTTCATTTGGGCCCGCACCAACAGGATCAGGATCTGCGCCAATTGTGTCTGTACTTGTGTCAGTTTCTCCACCAACCTCTTCGACTGGATCCTGATTATCATCAGGGCCATTATCGCTAGGTAAACCACTTGTTGGAATTTCTTCTTGGTTTCTCCCATCACCCAAATCACGGAAGCCGAACCCATCGCCGGGGATTTCTTCTTCCCCTACACCGCGGCCTAACGAACCCGTATCGGTTACCGTTCCTGCATCAGGAATTTCCTCTCCCTGAGTCCGCTCAATATTTGTGAACTCATTCAACCCAGTATCCCTAGAGCCTTCTGGGTTATTGCCGCCAGAAGTAGGGTCAAATGCTTCTTCTAAATTAATAACCGTGGTAATACCATCACTAGGAAACTCTTCATTAAATGCACGAACAATATTGTTGGAAGGCTTGGTTCCGACATTGGCGGGGCTCTCTTTTGAAGAACCAGCTATTTGACTAGCTGCCTGATCAAGCAATGCGCCATCAAATCTGGCCGATTCTGCGCCACTAACCAATGCCGTACCCGATACACCGTTGCTGCTGACAGCAACAACTGCTCTAGAACCGGCTGATGTTGTAATGGTGTCACCCTCGAAAACCGCATCTCCTGGCTTGGCAACCACTCGCTCGCCTGTGGATCTGATAATAAGAACTTTACCATCACCTTCCAAACTATCGATTTTACCTATGATTTTTTCACCAGCCATGAAACACCTCTACGCCTACTATTTAATTTACACACTACCGATCAATAATTGATCATTATCTGTAATAAAGAAGATAACCTCAAATACTTTTTTGTTCTAAAAACGGTCATTTAATACTCAACTTTTAACTCACTGTTAAAAGCCCAGCGTTTCCGTTAACTGACCTGACGAGTTCAATACTCGAATTTGCGAATATAACTGATCAAACTTTGTATTAGTGTACGTCTGTTTTGCTCGAACAAGCTCGCTTTCTGTGTTCAACAAATCTAATAAGGTACGACGACCAATATCATACTGTTGCACATAAGCTTTCTTTGTGGCTTCAACGGACGTCACATGGCGCTCAAGATGGCTAAGCTGCTGCTGTGTGGCTTCATATGCATACCACGATAAACGCATGCCTTCTTCTGTTTCCCACTGCGCACCACGCAATACGTCTTTCGCTTTTGTAATCAACTCTGCCGTTTGCTTACGGCGAGCGCTATCTTTACCACCATTGTATAAATTGTATTTCAGACGTAAGGCGATTACCCAGTCTTCATTATCACCTGGTATACCGTCTATATCTTCGTTCCAGGTACGGTCGCCTTCAATAGTTAATTTAGGGTGAGCTTTACTTTTAGACGCTTCATATTGAGCTTCAGCAGCTTCTACATCAGCTGTTGCAGATTTAATGGTAGGGTGTTTTGCAAAGGCAGTATTGAGAGATTCATCTAGCGTTGCCGGCAACACCAAGCCGACCGGCGCAGACATTAACGATGCATCTGGAATGTAACCCACTAAACCTTGGAATTGGCTTAGCGCATCTAAAAAGTTATTTTTACCTGCGATAAAGTTACTAGTCGCAAGTGATAATCGAACGGTAATTTGGTCAACATCTGCCTGACTACCTACACCGCGCTGCTCACGAAGTGACATTTGATCAAAGATAGTTTGATGCTCATCTAAAGATTCTTTCAAAAGAGCTAAGAGTTCAGCATGACGCAGCACGTTAACGTAGGCTTGAGACGCTCTTAATGCAGCATTTTCTTGAGTATCAATCGCCGTGAACAATGCACTTTTATAACGCGCTTTCTGACGATCAACTTCATCTCCTGTAGCACCGCCATCATAAACTGTTTGACGCAACCGTAAAGCGGCCTCTTCTCTGGTAAGCGTAACATTATTAACTGTAGGTGAGTTGGTCCACTCTCTTCCGATACCCGCTTCAGCATTCAATGTAGGCAAGTAACCTGCTTTAGCACCTCTAATTTCATGCTCACGCGCTAACATTTCTTGGCGAGCAGCCTGAACATCGGGGTTATTAGCCAACATATCTTTAATGGCTTCTTGCAACGTTACCGCATTCGCAGGTAAAGAGGCTGCTACCAACAACCCAAAAGGAATAACTAATTGCGATATTTTTAACAGATATCGCATGTTAATACTAAAATTCATAACTGGCCCCAGAAAATTATTATTTATATGCAAGACAAACGCTCACAAAAAAAAGAAAAAACCAATAAAATCAAAAGATTAGAGCAAAACAAGAACAACTCAACCAAAAAAAGCAAAATAACCCTATGATTAATAAAGCCTTTTTACTATTTTACATAGTAAAAAGCAAATATTCTTATGATACACACGGACTTAAGCTGTCATTAGTTGCAGCCACTTCCCATTTAAAACACACCATACCACACACCACATACTACAAAATTTGCTATTACTAAAATCGACACACTGGTTAAGACGAGCAAGAGCAGATAAAAGTCACAACTTATCTGCTCCAACAGAAGAAAATCAAAAACGTTAGCGCTCTCTTAGAGCAAGCTGCTTGGTTTTTAATATAGGTTTGAGTATGTAGTCAAGAACCGTCTTCTGGCCGGTCAAAATATCTACGCTAACGGTCATGCCTGCAATAATAGGCTTAGGGTTTACTTCGCTACCTAAAAATGACTGCTCAGTTTCAATTTGCACCACGTAGAAACTATTTCCTTCTTCATCGGTAATGGTATCTGGACTGATATTGATAACCTCGCCTGTCAAACCGCCATGTACAGAGAAATCATAGGCGGTAAACTTAACCACCGCTTTTTGCTGAGGATGCAAGAAAGCAATGTCTGCAGGGCTTACTCGAGCCTCAACACGTAACTTATCTTCGGTAGGGACAATAGCCACTAAATCTCGACCTGGCTGGATCACACCGCCTAGGGTTTTAACAAACAACTGCTTAATCGTACCGGTGACGGGGGACACAACTAACGTTCTATCCACCTGATCTGCAATTGCCTGACTAGACTCGTTCAAACGATTGAGCTCTGCTTTCACTTCGTTATATTCAGCCTGAGAGCGGCTTCGAAATGCCGACTCAGCAGCAGCTAATTTTTGCTCTGACTCACTAAGGGAAGAATTTATTCGAGGAATCGCAAGCTGTGCCGCTTTCATCTCACCCTGCACATCATTTAGCTCTCTTCGCAAACGCAGTACCTCAACTTGAGATACCGCGCCTTGGGCAACCAAAGGAGCGGTAAGATCTAGCTCATCTTTTAATAGGTTATAGCTTCGCTTTAATCGCTGGAATTTAGCTTGCCATTCAGACAGCTCTTGCCTTTTTTGTACCACTTGCTGAACAATGACTTGATTGCTGGTATTAAGCTCTTGAGCACGGGCAAAATAAAGCGCTTTCTCAGCAGCGACAATTTTTTCCGGCACCAGAGCTAATAACTCATCCTCAGGAAAAGGCTCACCTACAGCCTCTGCTTTTAGCCGTAACGATTGGGATAACAATTGCGATTGATTAACTTCACTTTCGCGCAGAGAAAAAGAAAACCGTTTATCATCCAGCCTTAGTAGCGGCTGACCACGCTCTACGGCTTGCCCCTCTTTGACAAAGACTTCGTTCACAATCCCCCCTTCAAGGTTTTGTACGATTTGCACATACTGCGATGGGATTACCTGCCCCTCACCACGCGTAAATTCATCAACATACGCGAGAGATGCCCAAACAATCATCACAACGATAAAAACAACAATTACCCAGAGTAGTTGCTGCCCTCCTCTGGGGGTTTGGTACAAAATAGCTGATGCAGCAGAAGACGTGTAAGCCAAGTCATCTTCTTCAATCTGGGCTGATTTATTGGCGTCTTGATTTTGAGGTGATTTAAGCGACACGTAGCTGCCCCTTTTGTAAAGCTTCTATAACCGAATCACGAGGACCGTCCGCAACGATTTTGCCATTATCCAACACGATTAATCGTTCAACCATCGAAAGCAATGAGGCTTTGTGAGTCACCAGCACGAGCGTTTTATCTTTTACTGCCTCAGCCAAACGTTGAGTCACCATTGTTTCTGTTGTGTTATCCATTCCACTCGTAGGCTCATCATATAAATACATAGGCACCTCGTTCAGCATAGCTCTTGCCATTCCTATACTTTGCCTCTGACCACCAGACAATGCTTGACCACGCTCACCAACCGGGCGATCAAAACCCATAGGGTGGCTATCGACAAACTCTTTAACCCCTGACACTTCGGCTGCACGAAGAACATCTTCATCTTCGACATGAGGAGAACCATACATAATGTTGGATTTTACAGACCCAGAAAAAAGTACAACATCTTGAGGCATATAACCTATGTGACGCCTTAGATCGGCCGGATCAATCTGCTGGATATCAATACCATCAACCAAAATACTTCCCTCACTAGGTTTATAAAGGTTCAGCAATAACTTATGGATCGTTGACTTACCGGAACCAATTCGACCAATCAAACCTACTTTTTCACCAGGTTTAATGGCAAAGGATATATCTTTAAGCACGGGAGTTTCTTCGCCAGGATAAGCAAAGCTAACCCCTTGAAAGCGAATACTGCCATTAAAACTAGGGCGTTTCACAAAAGGGCGCTGAGGATCGCGCTCCTGAGTTTTAGCCACTATTTGCTCTAGGCCATCTAACGCCGTTTTAGTTTGATCATATGTCACCAAAAGTGTTGCCACTTGGGCAATTGGAGATAGGACACGCCCAGCCAACATAACGCTGGCAATTAACGCCCCCATGGTCAACTCTCTTTCAGCGATTAAGTAGACACCAACGATGATAATAACAATATTAGCGACCTGCGTAACAGCACCAGAAAAAACCCCAACGGACATTGATAGCATGCGCATTTTCTGGCTCCACACCGACAGATGACCGACCGATTGCTCCCACACTCGCTGTATCACGCCTTCTGCGCCCAAGGTTTTCACTGTTTCTAGACCGACTAAGGACTCAACCAAAGTCGCACTTTTTTGAGCACCAGAAGCAAACGTCTGCTCTACAGCATGACGAATGGGTTTACGCATAATCAATCCAAAACCTAATATCAATGGTAGCGCAACTAACGGCACGATAACTAATGGGCCTCCAACATAGTAAATCAGCAATAAGAAAATAATCACAAAAGGCATATCTACGAATGCAGATATGGTGGACGTCGTATAAAAGTTTCTAACTTGATCAAATTCACGAAACTGGCTAGTGAATGCTCCGACGGAAGCTGGACGTTCACTATAACGGGACCCGAGGACTCGCTCAAACAAGAAAGAGGACAACAAAATATCTGACTTTTTACCCGCGACTTCAATAAAATAACCACGCAACACTTTCAAAATGGCATCGAATAGGAAAACAATCAACACACCTATCGCCAGCACCCACAAAGTCTCCACTGCATTATTAGGTACAACGCGGTCATACACATTCATAACAAATAATGGATTGGCTACAGCAAATAAATTAATAAACAGTGATGCCAATAACACATCACGATAAATACGCCAGGAAGACTTCATTACCGACCAAAACCAATGCCCCTGATTTGAATCAACATGGGTTTCTGTTATCGATTGATCAAGCTGATAAGCCGCTCGCGTATAAATAACATAACCGGAATAAGCCAAAGATAGTGCATCTAGACTGACCGTTTTTTCGGTGCCGGTTTTTGATTCTAAAATAGTCGCCTTACCTTGAGCGACGTCACAAGACAGCAGAATAACCGCACGATTACGCTTTAGCAGTAATGTAGCAGGTAACACGATATCGGGAATATCGTTTAGCGCTTTCTGTTTAACCTTTGCATTCAAACCCGCTCGCTCCGCGGCACGAACAAATAACTCTGGGGTTAATTTTTCATCGACTAAAGGAAGACCTGCAATCAATGAAGTTTCTGAACAGGGGGTATTTTCCAGCTTGGTAATAAGCAATAAGCACGCTAACAAAGGATCGTGAAACTCCTTAGAAGCACCCATGCCGTCTGCTGTATTCTCGTCACCGCCCTCAGAGCTGCTACTGTGATGACTATTTGTGTTATCAGTATCGACAACGTTAGCTGCAGCGCCATCTACAGTGTTACCGGCACTATCATTTGCGTCTGACGATACCGAGTCTTCAATCTCATTTTGAGAAGAGGCATTAGAGGTTTTATTTTTCAATGATATTACCTGTTAGTGAGTTAATACTGGCGGATGAACATATACAAATCGCAACTAAGCCGATTAATATAGACAAGCTTATTTAACGAGGTTCCACCCACCCTGAATTCTTTATTCTAATTTGATATTTACTCTGAATAGATACGCTCTTTATCTCATTTTAGTCTATATTAGAATAACAACCAACTTGACTGACCTATAGAGGCCATCATCATGCCTTACTTCCAGCGCGATCCCAACGGTGTTATCGTTTCACTGAGACACCAAGGCGACGATCAACACACTGAGTTTCTTGCGCCAACTCACCCTGAAATCATTGCTTTTTTGACTTCCTCAAAAGAACAGCATGATACTAATAAAGCCAAAGCAACACTGTCCGAGTCGGATCAAGATTTTGCTCGAGCAACGGAAGATGTCATTAACTTATTAATTGAGAAGAATATTATTCTATTCACTGACCTTCCAGCAGAAGTACAGGCAAAAATGGCAGGCAGGGAAAAATTGCGATCCAATTTACAAAACAGCCCATACAACTTCTTAGATAACAGTGATTCGATTTAGCGAAGCTCAAGCAAAGTAGGCTATTAGGCAAATAACAACACACCACAATACCAAAGTCCTATCAATTAGCTGTAACGCACGACTTATATCGTGATTAGTGACATCACATTTACCACCAAAAACAGGCTTAACAACCACCTCCCCGTGATAAGAGGTATCGCCACCTAGCTCGCAATTTAACGCACCCGCTCCCGCTGTCATAACAACACCCGCATTAGGACTATTCAGCAAATGCGCCTGCTCTCGCCAGCACCTTATAGCACCCAAAAAATGGCCGCATAGTGCATAACTCAAAGCCACTAGTCTGCTAGGCAAATAATTCAACACATCATCCATTCGCGCAGAAAAGCGGCCAAAATAAAGAAAGCGAGGTGTTTTATATCCCCACATGGCATCTAAGGTATTACTTAAGCGGTAAATAATCACTGCAGGTAAGCCACCAATAACATACCAAAAAACGGGAGCAAAAATCGCGTCACTACCATTCTCAAGCACCGACTCAATAGTGGCTTTTCGCACACCGACTTCGTCTAAATCAGCCGTATCACGACTCACAATCCAACCGACCTTTTGACGAGCAGTAGCTAAGTCATTCGCTTTTAAGGGAGTCAATATCGCCACAGCATGTTGGCGCAAGCTGGTGTAACCTATCGCTAGATATAAAAAAAATACATCAAAAAACCAATTAGTATAAACGCGATTACCAACCCACTCTCCAACCCACTCTCCAACC
>AEVK01000157.1 GCA_000209515.2 gamma proteobacterium IMCC1989 | reverse complement strand
CCTTCCGGCACCGGGCAGGCGTCACACCCTATACGTCCACTTTCGTGTTTGCAGAGTGCTATGTTTTTAATAAACAGTCGCAGCCACCTAGTCACTTCGACCAGCGCTAGCTTAGGGAGCAAGTCCCATCACCAGCACCGGTGCACCTTCTCCCGAAGTTACGGTGCTATTTTGCCTAGTTCCTTCACCCGAGTTCTCTCAAGCGCCTGGGTATTCTCTACCTGATCACCTGTGTCGGTTTA
>AEVK01000158.1 GCA_000209515.2 gamma proteobacterium IMCC1989 | reverse complement strand
CGCCATGAGGTACCACAACCGCGATTCGACCTTCCTTTTCAACGGCTGCTTCGACCATGTGACTTACGAAAGCAAAATCCGCTTTTGACTTTGGTGGTAGCCCGCGCCAATAGCGATTGTATCGATCTTCCGCAACGTCATCTGCGCCCCATTTGTCGAGTGAAAACGGTGGGTTGGCGACGACATTATCAAATTTCATGAGCCGATCGTTTTCGACCAATGCGGGAGAGGTCAAGGTATTGCACCATTCGATACGGGCAGAATCGGCACCGTGAAGGAACATATTCATACGAGCAAGCGCCCAAGTGCTGCCATTCACTTCCATGCCGTAAAGTGAATAATTGCGATCGCCCACTTGTCGTGCCGCTTCAATGAGTAGTCCGGCAGATCCACAAGCGGGGTCACAAATGCGAGCGCCAGCTTTAGGTGCACTCAACCTTGCTACTAACTCGGACACTTTGTGTGGCGTGTAGAATTCACCCGCTTTTTTGCCTGCATCTGAGCCAAAGCGTTCAATAAGGTATATGTAGGTATTACCAATAACATCTTCAGAAACACGTGTAGGCCGCATATCTAAAGCGGGTTTGTTAAAATCATCAAGTAAGGTTTTAAGGCGACGGTTTCGGTCTTTTGTTTTGCCCAAATTGGCTTCGCTATTAAAATCAATATTGCGGAAAACGCCTTCTAGTTTTGACTTATTCGCGCTTTCAATATGCTCTAATACAATATTGATTAACTCACCAATATTCGATTCGTTTTTACGCTCAAATAAAGAGTAATAGTTGGCTAAAAAGGTATCGGTAACGACTGTTTTCTTCTTCTTAGTTTTGGTATCTTCGACTTCCTCTGTTAACTCAACCATCGGAAGTAAGAAGCGTTCACGCTCAAGTTTTCGCCTTATGCGAGTGTCGTCATCACCGTACTGTTTTTTGTATTCTACGTAGTGGTCATTCCATACATCGGAAATGTATTTCACAAACAGCATTACCAATATGTAGTCTTTATATTGTGCGGGATCGACAGCGCCTCGGAATGTATCGCAAGCAGCCCATGCTGCATTGTTTATGTCTTTTTGTTGAATTTTATCGTTCATACTGTCGCTCATTAAGTGTGTACTCAAATTTTTGTAAGGGGCTGGCTGCAATCACTGGGGATCCGATGCAAAATGCATCAGAATTCCTTCCATAAGTTGGCGTTTTTTCTGTGCTAACTCTTGCATTATTCTTTGTTCTTTAAGGGCTAGTCGTTCCAGCTCCACTATTTTTATTTGCGCATCTATGGGTGGAATCAAGAGTTCCAAGCTTTCCAGTGCAGGCTTACCTATAGTTCGCTGCACTGTGCCGGTCGATTGGCTCAATAGAGCAGCCTGCGAAGCTGGCTGATTAATGAGCCAGCAAAGGTATGCTGGGTCGATCTTGTTTTTCTTTTCTATTCGAATGCGAAGTAGTGGAGCTGCAATAACTGCATTATCTAGTTCGGCATTAATAAGGGCGGCTGTGTTTGTCAGCCCTCGAGATCTAAAAGCAATGTCGTTCACTTCTACTCGATGCTTTTCTTTGAGCTCTTCCATATCAATGACGACTAGCTCATCACGATTTAGTCGGTTATCTTCAGTAAGATCCTTCATTTGAATAACTGCGACATTGCCGCCCTGGTCGGGATCTAACCTTGTACGGAAAGAGTGCCCCATCTGTACAGAGGCAATGCTCTTCAATTTTGCTTTCATACTCCCCCTGTGTTTATTTGCTGTAACGGCGTTTCTGTAATTTGATAAAGAGTTTAAGTACAAGTCTGCGGGTTGTCAATGCCAAAAAATGCAAAAACGCCATTACTGTAAAAATAATTTATGCTTTTTGTTCTTGCCTGCCCAATTCCCCCAACAAATCTTTTGATTAGTCCGATAATAAGCTACTGATTTTAAAGGGTTCTCTATTCTCTGGTCATGGACTTGGGTTGTTCGGGGTAGGGAGAGGCGCAGAGAGTATGTACGCTAAGCCATTCTTGGCTTAGCCCCTTCGGGCGTAAAGCGGTGAAAAATGTTCCAGACATTTTGTCGTAATTCAGAGAATATATGCCTTGAAAAGTTCGTGATTGGAAATGACGTGAAGTTCGTAAAACCTTGCCATATAAGGGTTGTAGCTCGGATTGGAGCCAATAAAAAACCCCAACCCTTGTGGGGTTGAGGTTTGTTTATATGGGCGGGGGGATTTGAATTTGTCATTTAACTATATGATTATTATAAATAATATGGTTGTAGTCTTTTGGTGGTAATGCTATCGGTAATACTAAAACGAAAAGTCACCCTTGATTAAGGGGAGAAACGCGGATTTGAACAGGTATGAAAACAACCATAATTAGCCCTCTATAACATCCAATATCTGCGTCCTAGTATCCCGCTCATCGGCATCGGTCTTTTTATCTACCGCCATTAAGAACAGCGCTCTATCGCCACCACTATTCGCCCAAAGTTCACCCACAAGATTTTTTTCTTTTGAATCGTCATTGGTGGCGTAGGCATCGCCTTTGTATTCAATCACTAACATTCGTCCATCATGTAACTCTACGATAAAATCGGGATAGAACTTACCGTGTGCGAGTGGCAACCAGAATGAGCCTTTATCGCGGCGAACTAGGTTACGTATCCAGTATTTCACTTCGTCTAATGTATCTATCGCCCTAGCACATTCAAACTCTTCGCCAGTGGCTTTCATATCCTCAATACGGTTATTGCCATAGTAGTGTTTTTTAAATGTGTAGCTACCACTATAAAACGGCGGCTTTGCGGGGTAATGGTTGGGGCTAAATTCATACACAAAATCAGCATCTACTTCTAATGCGGCTTCTGAAGAAAACAGCACTTGTTGGTAGCCGTCTATTTGCGCTTGCTTTCGGTATTTAGCGATAAGGTCGCGTATGGCTCTGGCCACGGGAAATTTATTACGCACCAGCGCCGTAAGCGTTACTTCTGATCGGCTCAACAAGTCACTAATAATTAATCGGATAAACTTAATCATCGCACCTTGTGATATGTCGGTTTGGCGTAACTCCCTATCTAACCAGCGTACTAAATCGTTTTCAGTCACATCAAGCCACGATTGGTTTAAGTCGTATTTTTCAGCCGTATTCGCTTTTTGGTATTTAACTTCTGTACCTTCAATATCTATTGCCCACAAATGACTACTTTCGCGAATTTTAAATTTAGGGAGTTGGGCAAGATGGTCGAGTAAGTCCCATTCGTTAGCATCTAGTAATACTTCTGGTTCAATTAACGCTAGCTCACCTTGTACCAACGCACATAGTTGGGGTAATGAGCCAAAAATTTCACCACGTTCGGCGGGTGATCGTAATACTTCGATACGGGCATTATGAATGCGTAAGTCTTGTTCAATGGATTTTTTGCTAGCGGGCTTGCCTGCACTTTTCACAATAACTTTTTGTAGGTTGGGTGATACTTCGCCACGTATTTTGACAACAACACTGCCTTCATCCGTCGTGGCGGTGGTTAGCTGTGACTGTTCTTCATCGCTTAATTTATCCAGTTCTGGCATGGTAGCGACTTCAACCACTATCTCTAGTGACTTGGCTTTTGCAGGCTGAACATTGCCACCCCCATCAAAAAAATCATCTTGGTGATCGTCTGGTTCGTATTGCCTGACATATTCGGCAATATCTAGTTCTTCAAACCCCATGGCTATTAGCTTGTCTTTTAATTCGCTAGCAGCCTTAGCAAAGGTTTCTGTGGATAGATGCGCATAAGCGCGGTTAAGGTCTTCTATCACACGGCGGCGAGCATAAGGCATACGTAATACGCGGCCTAAAAGTTGTTCAGCGGCGGTGCTAGAACTCACCTGTTTAACCGAACAAAAGACATAAGCAAAGGGGCAGTCCCACCCTTCTTTTAATGCCTCAATGGTAATAATGTATTCGATAGGGCAGCTTTGAGCGAACAAGTCTATGTCGTCTAGCTCGCGCTGATTACCCGTGACTACCGCTATTTTCTCAGGCTCTATTTTTAACTCATCTAATAGATAAGTTTTTAATACATCTACTGTCACTTTACCGTTTTTAGCTTCTGCCTGTAGTAATGCAATAGGGCGTATATAGTCGGTATCTTTTTGTGCCTCTATTGCCAATCTATTACGGTTAGCCACGGCATCGCTAACGGCCTCTTTCCAGCCTTGGGCTTGCTCTGCCAACATAATAGGCAGTTTAATCATTTCCTCTGCTTTTAATTCTGCCGCTGATACGTTAAATAAAATATTACTGCCATTATCTACACTTTCATTGGGGGTGGCCGTAAATTCAATAATCGCGGCGGGGTGTAAATTACGCAAGGTATCAAAGGTAAGTTTGGTGCGGGCATTGTGGGCTTCATCAATAATCACTAAGGGGTTATGCAATGCTAAGAGGTTCGCAAACGAATATTTTACTTTGCCTAATTCACGGGTAGTTAAACCGTTCTCTTTTAAATCACCCTCTTTCACCACGTCTAAATCGTTAAAGCGGGGGTGGTCGTGGGTGACTTTAGCAAAGTGGGGTTCAAAGTTTTCATGGTAGGCATACACCTTACGGCCACTGGTATCGTTAACAGTTAAGTTTTGGCGGGTGGATACCACCACAATGGTTTTGTTGCCTATATCTTGTGGGCGAATAGTAAACACTTCATCTATATCGACGACCAACACTTGGTGATTAAACGCATGGTCTAACTTTTCACGGTAAGGGTGGCCGTTTTTTTTTAGCGCCTCTACGGTTTGTTTGCGAATAGTGGTGCTGGGCACTAGCCAAAGTACCACAGGAAAATCTACTTCTAAATACTCACTCCCCGCCGTGACAATCGAGTGAGAGGCCAACACCGTTTTACCGCCACCCGTAGGAATACGAATACACACATAAGGCACATTGCCAAATTGAAAATCACGGTAAGGGGTTGCAGGTAATTGCTGTTGTTCTAATATATCGCTGTAAGCCTGTACCACATCGCCCGTTTGTTTGACCTGATTAAAAAAGTCGCTCAATGTTTTCATTGCGCGTTTTTGGTAATCTTTTAATGCGAACATATTTTCCTTACCTTTGTGCTTTTATCAGTCTTTTTATTAGTGGTGCGCTTATCGTTATTACAGTGCTTTAACATCATAGGGGATTTGTTTGAAGGTAATATTTTCTTGCTTTAAGCGAGCTTCGCCTAAACGGGTAGTTTCGCCGTAGATCACTTTTTTGCCCTCAAACACTGGCAAACATTCCAGAATTTTACCCGTTAATACATTGCCCCCATTCGGGCGTTTATCGCCTAGTATGCCGTTATACAGCAAGTAATAGGCGGTTTCGTTATGAATGCCTATAAGCGGGGAGCGCTTCTTTTTACACTCTTTATTTATAGTAAGCGGCAAACGCGTTTCGATATACCAAACATGGGCGGCCAACGTAGGGAATTTTATATCGTGGTTCAGCACACCAAATTCATCAAATACCGTAGAGCCTAATTTACAGAAGCGAAAGCCGCCACCACCTTGCCAGTTAACGGCTTTTGAAATGCCGCCTTGCTCACCATCAACTACTTTTTGTAAGCGAGGTTGGCAGTGGGTTTTGGCGTGTTCACCTAATTCGATGCCTATATAACGGCGGTTCATTTTGTGGGCTACGGCTACTGTAGAGGCTGAACCAAGAAAAGAGTCCAGTATAAGATCGCCTTCATTTGATGCAATGTGAAGTACTCGTTGCATGAGCCGTTCTGGTTTTGGTGTGTCAAAAGCGTTGTCAGCACCGAATAATACATTAATTTCTTTTTTTGCCTCTTGATTGTGTCCTGCTTCTTTGTTGCTCCACCAAGACCATGATTTTACTCCAGAAGCTTCAGATAAATAATTCTTCTGTCTTGGTCTAGAATCTCCATTTTTACCAAACCAAATTTTATTTTCAGATAATGATTTTTTGAAAACGGCCTCTAGATTGCCCCAGCATCTACCTTCCGGTGGTGAGTAAGTGATACCAGAAGGTGTTTTAATTTCGTACATCTGGTTAGGTCGAAAACCCTGTGTAGTGGCACACTAAATTTGGCCACCA
>AEVK01000159.1 GCA_000209515.2 gamma proteobacterium IMCC1989 | reverse complement strand
TGTGGTATCAACCGGCGATAAAGATATGGCGCAGTTGGTGAATCAGCATGTGACCTTAGTGAATACCATGACGGAAACCGTCATGGATGTTGCTGGCGTTGAAGAAAAGTTCGGTATACCTCCCAATTTGATCATCGACTTTTTAGCGCTAATGGGTGACAAAGTGGATAACATCCCCGGAGTTGCCGGCGTAGGTGAAAAAACCGCCCTAGCGCTATTGCAGAATGTGGGGGGAGTGGATGCCATTTATGAAAATTTAGAGTCGATTCGGAGTCTAGATTTTCGTGGTGCGAAAAAAATGCCAGAAAAGCTAGCAGAGAATCAAGAAGCTGCACGCCTCTCGTATGCGCTTGCCACCATTAAAACCGATGTGGACGTTGGTGTTGCGCTCACGGATTTACAGCAAAAAGAGATTGATGCTGAAGCATTACGGCAGTTATACACCGAATATGACTTTCACGGATGGCTGGATGAGCTTGGAGAAGGTGACAGCACTATTACGATAGATAAGCCGGTTGTTCCATCGGACTATCACACAATATTTACTCAAGAGCAGCTGGAGGGATGGTTAGAAAAGCTAAGTGCAGCCGATCTGTTTGCCTTTGATACCGAAACCACCAGCTTAGATTATATGCAGGCTAAGATTGTAGGTGTTTCTTTTGCTGTCAATGCTGGAGAAGCCGCTTATGTGCCTTGTGGGCACGATTATATGGGAGCGCCTGAGCAATTATCACTAGAGTGTGTATTAGCCGCACTAAAACCGCTACTCGAAAACCCTAACAAGCATAAAGTAGGGCAAAACCTTAAGTACGACAAACACGTGTTATTGAATCACGATATCGATTTACAGGGTATTGCTTATGACACCATGCTCGAATCTTATGTGTGTAACTCTGTCGCAACACGTCATGATATGGACAGTTTGGCGCGTTTTTATCTCGATAGATCAACTATCCACTTTGAAGATGTCGCAGGGAAAAAAGGCGCAAAGCAGCTCACTTTTAATCAAATTGATATTGAAATCGCTGCCCCCTACGCAGCCGAAGATGCAGACGTTACCTTACAGTTGCATCAAGCCATATGGCCCACGCTTCAGCAAGAGCCCACATTGCAGCATGTGCTTGAGTCTATAGAAATACCACTACTTCCTGTTATTTCTCGTATCGAGCGCAATGGCGCCTTAGTTGATGCCACATTGCTGGGACAGCAGAGTATAGAGTTAGAACAACGCTTAAAAGAATTAGAAAAAGAAGCATTCGATATAGCTGGTGAAGAGTTTAATCTTAGCTCGCCTAAGCAGTTAGGCGTCATTTTGTTTGAAAAGCTTGAGTTGCCCATTATCAAAAAAACACCAAAAGGCGCACCATCTACCGCAGAAGAAGTACTGCAAGAGTTGGCCTTGGATTATCCCCTCCCTAAAGTGTTGATTGAGCATCG
Source organism: gamma proteobacterium IMCC1989 (assembly GCA_000209515.2). Taxonomy (GTDB): domain Bacteria; phylum Pseudomonadota; class Gammaproteobacteria; order Pseudomonadales; family Cellvibrionaceae; genus Endobugula. Next base: position 10,582 of record AEVK01000159.1, on the reverse strand, counting down.
AGGCTTATCAAAGTTGAAGTCAACCTATACCGATAAGCTGCCGCAAATGATTAACCCGGCGACCGGTCGTATTCATACCTCATATCATCAGGCCGTTACCGCAACAGGGCGCCTGTCTTCGTCGGATCCTAACTTGCAAAACATCCCTATTCGTAACGCCGAAGGGCGGCGTATTCGCCAAGCTTTTGTGGCACCAAAAGGCTACAAAATACTAGCGGCGGACTATTCACAAATAGAGCTACGTATCATGGCGCATTTGTCGGGCGATGAAGGCTTGTTAGAGGCTTTTAATCAAGGTAAAGATGTACATAGTGCTACAGCTGCAGAAGTCTTTGGTGTGGAATTAGATCAGGTCACGCAAGAGCAGCGTCGCCGAGCTAAGGCAATTAACTTTGGTTTAATCTACGGTATGTCCGCTTTTGGCTTAGCGAAGCAGCTGGGGGTGGGGCGTAACGATGCCCAGCAGTACATAGACGTGTATTTTGAGCGCTATCCCGGCGTTAAGTCCTATATGGACGGTGTGCGCCAGCAAGCGGCTGTAGATGGCTATGTAGAGACGCTAGAGGGGCGACGTTTATATTTGCCAGAAATTAATGCGCGTAACGGTATGCGCCGTCAGGCAGCGGAGCGAACAGCCATCAATGCACCGATGCAAGGAACCGCAGCCGATATTATCAAGCGAGCAATGATTGCCGTTGATCAATGGTTATGTCCTACAAACCCTAAAGATGAAAGCGCCGTAAATGCCAAAATGATCATGCAAGTGCATGATGAACTGGTTTTAGAAGTAAAAGAGAGTGACTTGGATGCTGTTAGAGAGAAGCTCAAAAGAGTTATGACAACAACCGTCGAACTTAGTGTTCCTTTAATTGTCGATGTTGGTGTTGGTGATAATTGGGATGAAGCGCATTAGGTATAATTTACATCATATAAAGTTAATGTTTTTTTAAAGCTCGGTTTTTCCTAACCCTTTGATTTTTATTAACAAATATAAATATAAATTTTATTTTATTTTTTTGTGAACTTATTCAGTTTAGCCCAGTCATAGTTATGCCCCTAGATTTTCATGCTCTCAACGCCCCCCCCTAATGCGAAGAGAGCAGGAAAAAGACCTTAGCCATATAACGAGGGATAACAACACTCTCTTCCGGCACCCCGATTAAATCGGGGTCTTCTTTTAACTAATATTTCAATGTATCAATAACTTACGATCACCTCTTAAACTACTTCCTGCAAAAGGCTGTTAAAAAACGCTCTAATCGTACAAAAAACGACCTTTTTTGTATTAATTTTACCTATTTACTAAAAAAAAATTGACATCCCCCTCTCAGATCTATATAAAAAGCACTCTTCAAAAACTTTACAAATAAATTAGGGGCAAAACAATGAAGAAAACACTTTTAGCTTTAGCAATCGCGGGCGCAGCAGTATCAGCACAAGCTGACGTTTCAATTTCAGGCCAAGTTAACTACACTATGGGTGATACTGAAGACTTTACTAATGATGAAGGCTTTGAGGTTAACGATGGCAATAACAGTAGTTCACGTTTTCGCTTTATCGCTAGTACAGAAGCTAACGGCATCACTTACGGCGCTCGTCAAGAGTGGAACGTAGGTGGTGGCAATGGCGCAAATCCAAGTGTTCGTGTTAACGAATTCTCAATTGCTGGCGACTTTGGTAAATTCCGTTTAGGTACAGGCTGGGAGTCTGGTGATGATGTAACTGAGATAGATTTCTCTGGTACTTATATTGCCGGTAGTGGCGCTGGTGGTTACATCGTTGGTGGAACTTCAACAGATAATATTGACGGTGGTCGTGATCAGCGTCTACGTTATGATTCTCCAAAATTAGGTGGCGTTGTTAATATCATTGCCGATTACGACGAAGCTGATAGTTTCGGTCTAGCAGTTCTTGCTGGTGGTGATAACTGGGGTGCGGGAATTTTCACTGAACAAGCTGGTGATGCTGCTCATCCGACAAGTCAAGGAACAGCTGGTGACGCGACAACTAATGGCCAAAAAAATACAGATGAAATAGGTGGTTCTGTAGCAGTGAAAGTTGCTGGTTTTACTGCCTCATTGCAGATGGGTAAAGCAGATAACTCTAGCCTCACTGACGCTGGTGAAGCTAAGTACAGAGCAGTTATTTTGGGCTATAATGTGGGCAAAACATCTTTTGCAATCCACACTGAAAACCGTACCGTAGATAATGCTGCAGGTACTAAAACCGTAGATAATACAAGCAATGGTGTAAGTTTTGCTTACCGTCCAACTGGTGGTGTTGAGCTGTATGCTGGCTTCCGTACTGCTAAGTCTAAGCTTAGTGACAAGACTGTCTACCAAAACGGCACTAGTGATAAAGGTACTGGTTTCGTAGTAGGTGGTGTTGTTAGATTCTAATTTAGATAGTAGAGTTTCAGCATAACCTAGAACGCACTATCAAAAGATAGTGCGTTTTTTTGTGTCTGTAATATTTTTATGGGTAATTTTCTGTTAAAGTGATCACCAATTAAATGGTTATATAAAGAGTTTTTTCTGATGAAATTTTTTTTATTCAACGTTCCGTTATTAATTGTTCTTAGTCTTGCTTTGTTGTCTTGTACGACAGAGCGATATGTTGAAAGGCCAAAGAATGATGAGGTGAAAGGGGGGGGGGTTTTTTCTGGTGCAACAGGTGAGTTTAAGATTAGCGATGCCTTCGATGAAGACAAGAAAAAGCTCAAAAGTGGCGGTTACTATATTTTAGATCTAGACGGCTCTCCTCGAATGTCAGAAGAAGAGTTTAAAGAGTTTGAAAGCTTTCGTGCATGGTTGAATTCACGTGAGCAAGGTACCGAAGAGTATAAAGAATACGAGGCTTGGCGAGCCTTTCAGCAATATCGTGATCATCAGTCTGCAAAAGATACTGATTCCCAATAGTTCCCCTAGGAGAGTTTGCGGGTAAATTCTCCGATTTGCAGTCCTTTGCTAACGGAAGTGATGCTTCCGCTTAGATGCTGCGCCAATAATTAAAATACTGTAATAAATTTGTCATATTCAGACGCTATCATGCTCACAATAATCTATAATCACTGATCTATATCTACTTGTTAAGTGTTGGCTACTTAACTTATATTTTCAGGTTTTAGAGAGTCATTTCTCATCCATAACGGTTGTGCTTTTCTTATGTCGATGTCCATGCTGTTTCTTGTAATGCTGGTTGGTGTAGCAGCTACGTTTTATTTTTGTCGGCAGCGCTCCCTTAGTTTAGCTTCAGAGTTAGGCGGTATTCGTCATTTACATTCTTTGCCTGTGTTTTATGGCGTTCAAGCTGCGCTTTGGTGTGCTATACCTTGTTTGTTGATCTTTGGTTTATGGGTGGTTTTTGATGATGCTATTATTCGAGAGCTTACGCTTCAATATTTAACAGAAGAGCAGCGTTCTTTGTCGGCTAATGAGCTACAGTTGCTACTTAGCACAATAGAAAGTATTACCACCGGCTCTTCAACTGTGAATGATCCTCAGTTGATAGCAATCTCTCAACATATCGTCGACTTTCGTTCTGTCAGTAACCTTGCCCTATCCATAACGGTAGTGTGTAGCTTGGTAGGCTTAAGCTTTTGGGCTTGGTTCAAGCTAAAACCAGAAAATAAAGCGCGAAGCAATGTCGAACGATGCTTTATGTTGTTTTTATTGTTGTGCTCTACATTGGCTATATTCACGACAGTAGGTATTGTTTTTTCTGTCATATTCGAGTCGATTCGCTTTTTCCAGATTGTTCCCATTCAAGAATTTATTTTTGGCACCCAGTGGAGTCCACAGTTATCTATTCGAGCTGATCAGGTAGGTAGTTCAGGTGCTTTTGGTGCAGTTCCACTTTTCACCGGTACATTATTGATCTCTGCTATAGCCATGTTGGTGGCCGTGCCAACGGGATTAATGACAGCTATCTATCTTTCAGAATATGCCAGCAGCCGAGTGCGTTCTGTAGTAAAGCCTATCTTAGAAATATTGGCAGGCATTCCTACGGTTGTTTATGGCTTTTTTGCTGCCTTAACTATTGCTCCAATGATAAAAAATGGATTGCACGGGCTGGGGCTTGATATCGCGTTCCTAGGTGTTTCTATTGGCCCTTTGGAGGTGTCAGGTGAAAGCGCATTAGCAGCAGGACTGGTGATGGGCGTGATGATTATTCCTTTCGTTTCCTCTCTTTCTGATGATGTGATTAATGCAGTGCCGCAATCGTTACGAGATGGAGCTTATGGTTTAGGTTCTACGCAATCAGAAACGATCAAGAAGGTTATTTTCCCAGCAGCCTTGCCCGGTATTGTTGGTGCGATTTTATTGGCGGTTTCTAGAGCTATCGGCGAAACCATGATTGTTGTGATGGCGGTCGGTACGGCAGCTAAATTAACGTTCAACCCGCTAGAGTCCGTTACGACAGTAACTGTACAAATGACAACCTTATTAATTGGTGATCATGAATTTGATAGTGCCAAGACCCTGGCTGCTTTTGCATTAGGTTTGGTTCTATTTATTATTACATTGGGGCTTAATTTTATAGCGCTCAATATTGTGAAGAAGTATAGAGAACAATATGACTAAGCCAGAAATTAAAACGATAGATAAAGTTAATCGTACGCTAGGTAAGCGCTACCGAGCAGAAAAGCGTTTCCGCTTATATGGAATGCTGTCTATTGGCTTCGGCTTGCTTTGTGTTCTTTTTCTGTTTACGAATATTATAGGTAAGGGCCTCAGTGGCTTCACTTACCATTATTTACAAATCTCTGTAGAGATGGATGCGACAACCTTAGAGATTTCTGACACCTCAGATTTGAATCAAATTTTAGCGGGTAATTACTCTGCCGTAGTGAAGCGTGGAGCCTATGAATATTTTGATGTAAGTAGTCGTCGCGATAAGAGTGCAGCAAGAAAATTATTGTCAGTAGATGGCACAGGGTATCTCTTGCAAGATCGTTTTAAAGTAGATGCTAAAGAAATTATTAATACCAAGAGCATGGTTTGGGCTTTGGTAGATGACAAGGTAGACTTTTATCTTAAGCGTCTAGGTGAACCAGGAGAGCCGGGTAAGCACGAGTTTAGCGAAAAGCAGCTCCAGTGGATTCATGCAGCGGTTGAGTCGGGAGATTTACAGAAGCGTTTTAATTGGGCATTTTTTAATAACGGTGACTCAGCTCATTCGGAAGAGGCAGGTATTCGTGGCGCGGTCATGGGTTCGTTTTACTTGCTCCTAGTGACACTTGCTCTTTCTTTTCCTATTGGTATCGCTACTGCTATTTATCTAGAAGAATATGCTCCAAAAAATAAGTGGACCGATCTTATTGAAGTGAATATTAATAATCTAGCTGCGGTGCCGTCTATTATTTTTGGCTTATTAGGTTTAGCGATATTTCTAGCTTTTTTCGGATTCCCGCGCTCTACACCTTTAGTGGGTGGCTTCGTATTAACATTAATGACATTGCCAACGATTATTATTTCTAGTCGTGCTTCTATTAAAGCGGTTCCTCCGTCTATTCGTGAAGCGGCTTATGGTTTAGGTTCATCAAAAATGCAGGTGACACTACATCATGTGTTACCTCTCGCAATGCCGGGAATGTTGACAGGAACCATCATTGGTTTAGCGCAGGCGTTGGGTGAAAGTGCGCCATTATTAATGATCGGCATGGCAGCATTTATCCCTGAAGTTCCAACGGGTGTAAGTGATCCAGCGACAGCATTACCCATGCAAATATTTCAATGGTTTAGAAATGCAGATGCAGGTTTTAGTGAAAAAGCATCCGCCGCCATTTTGGTTTTGTTAATGTTTTTAATTGTTATGAACACTCTAGCGGTCTGGGCGCGACGTCGTCTTGAGCGACGCTGGTAATTAACTGTATTTGAATTAGGTATTCCCATGAATAATAGTGTAACCACCGAGTCGATAGCGCCATTAGCTTCTGAAAAGACGCCTGAAAAAGCTAAAACTAGTAATGTCATTACTGAAGAAAATAGTGATGCATATACTACGGTTGGGCAGGCCTTTAGCGAAAACGCAAAAATGTCTATGCGTAACGTGAATGTTTTTTATGACGAAAAACAGGCTATTTATGATGTGAATTTAGATATAGGCACCAACGAAGTTGTTGCAATGATCGGTCCGTCAGGTTGCGGTAAATCGACATTTCTACGTTGTTTAAATCGTATGAACGACACTATCGATACTTGTAAAGTAACAGGAAAATTTTTACTGGAAGATCAAGACATCAACGATAGAAAAATGGATGTTGTACCATTGCGTGCGCGTGTAGGCATGGTCTTTCAAAAACCTAACCCATTCCCTAAATCTATTTACGACAACGTGGCTTATGGCGCACGTATACACGGTTTAGCTGATCGTAAATCAGATTTGGATGATATCGTTGAAACCAGTTTACAAAAAGCGGGTTTATGGAATGAAGTAAAAGACCGCTTACAGCAACCGGGAACGAGTTTGTCGGGTGGACAGCAGCAACGTTTGTGTATTGCTCGAACTATTGCCGTTAGCCCCGAAGTGATTTTGATGGATGAGCCTTGCTCGGCGCTTGACCCTATTGCAACAGCAAGAATCGAAGAGCTAATTGATGAGCTAAGCCAGAATTATACTATAGCAATCGTGACCCATTCTATGCAGCAAGCAGCGCGAGTGTCTCACCGAACAGCGTACTTTCATTTGGGTAAATTGATCGAGGTTAATGAGACTGAAAAAGTATTTACCAATCCTGATCATGGCTTAACAGAAGCGTACATTACAGGGCGCTTCGGTTAATTGATTAAACGTATAGATTGAGACTATGAATCTAGAATATAAACGATTACGTTTAATTAGAATACAGACAGAGTTCTAGCGTTAATACGCGGAGAGTAAAATGGATAAATTGAATATAGACCAACATATATCACAGCAATACAACTCGGCTTTGGATGATTTGAAGACTGAGTTTCTAGAGCTTGGGGGTATTGTAGAGCAACAAATAGTGAATGCGGTTAAAGCAATTACTGATGTAGATACCGTACTAGCTCAAGAAGTATTGATGACAGAAAAAGAAGTCGATGAGCGCGAAATGCAGCTGGATGATTTGTGTACGCAAATTATTGCGCGTCGCCAACCCACTGCATCCGACTTGCGTTTAGTGATGGCAATTTCTAAATCGACACGAGATTTAGAGCGGATTGGTGACGAAGCAAATAAGATTGCAAAAATGGCTATCGCTATCTCTGATTCCGAAGACTTGCCTCATGGCTTTAGTGAGTTACGTAATTTAGGTCGTCATGTACAAGAAATTGTTAATGACTCGTTAACCGCATTTGCGCGTTATGATATCGATATGGCTTTAAAAGTCGTTAATAAAGATAAAGAGATTGATCGTGAATATGCGACGGCGATGCGTGAGCTAATCACTTATATGATGGAAGACCCGCGTAATATTAGCCGTTCAATGAATGTGATTTGGGCATTACGTTCACTGGAAAGAATTGGTGATCATGCCAGTAATATTTCTGAGCAAATATTTTATTTGGTTAAAGGCTTGGATGTGCGCCATCAAACACCAGATGAAATGGCTCAGCAAGTTAATAAGCAAAGAAAATAGCAGTAATGTTATACAAAAAAGGCGTTGAATCTAAAAGTTCAACGCCTTTTTTTGCAGCCTGTTTTTCTGAGTTTCAATGGTAGGAATATATTGTAAAAAAAGCAAAAACTACTGTACGCCAAGCGTTTGGAGTTTTCCTGCTGCCGCTTTGCCCACCTCTCCACCGCTTCGTGCTGCACGTTTAAAATAGTTTATAGCAGATTCCTTTTTGTTGTTGCCTAATGATATTTCTCCCAAGTAATAATTTGCTACCCCAGTTTCAAGTAGAGAATTACTCTTGATTAAATCTTTTTCAGCTAGCTTCGAATTTTTAAGCTCTTGTTGGGTTAATCCCCTATAAAAAAATCCGGCAAAATATTTAGGCTCTAATTTTACAGCTTGATTAAACGCGTTTACGGCTTCTTTATTCTTTTCCAGTTCGTTAAGTAAACGACCTTTTGTAATATGGAATCGAGCTTCTTTAGGCTGTTGTTTAATGGCTTGTTGTGTCATAGATAATGCACTTGCCCATGATTTTTCTTTTGCTTTTTGAAGCGCTTTTTCATGAGTTTGGTAGGCGTCTTTATCTGCGATTATCTGTTTTATTGATTTTTGATAAGCCGCTTTATTGCGTTTGCCTTTAGGTAGTTTCGCTGCTCGCTCTTTATTTTTCTGCACACGCTCTGCAGATGGTGGATGGCTGGCAAATAAATTATCTAACCAATTTCCTTGAGAGCTATCTTGAGATAAACGTAAAAATGTTTGCTGTAATTCAACCGCGGCTTGGGGGTCGTATCCTGCTTGAACCATATAATCAATGCCATAATGGTCTGCTTCTAGTTCTTGTGATCGACCGTAACGTGCTTGAACTGCTGATGCGCCAAGACCGGCTATCTGCGAATAAGCACTGTTACTGGATACTTGTCCTACTAATTGAGTCCCTAGCTGTAGCAGCATGCCCTGCGACATTTGGCTTGCTCCATGTCTTGCTGCAGCATGAACAACTTCATGGCCTAATACAGCCGCTAATTGTGCTTCGTCCTCTAGTAAAACGAGTAGTCCGCGATTGATCGCTATCTTGCCACCGGGTAAGGCCCACGCGTTAGGTACATCGTTATTCAGTACTACGAATTCGTAAGGCAGATTAGGTTGTCCACTTAATTGGGCTAAGCTTTGGCCTATTTTGTTTACGTATTGATTCAGCGAAGGGTCAATAATATAGGCGCCTCCTTGTGATTGTTGGCTGGGTTCGTATTGCTGCTCACCAATAGAGAGTTCTTGGCTCGTGCTTACCAGAGACAGCTGTTGTTTACCGGTGACTGGGTTTGTTTCGCAACCGGTAATTGTGCTTATTACACTAAGACCGAGTAATAATATGAATAGAAATTTTGATAAGGTTTTGGATAAAGGCTTATACATGTCGATCATCTCCTAGATATCGTATAATAATGCCGTTTCACCCAATAGATGACAAGCGTATTCTTTCTAGGCTATTTAGGGTCAAAATCTAGAATTAAGTGGTGGTTGTTATCAAGTGTATTTATAAATTGAGGCAGTGATTTCATGGTGTCAGCGTTACAAGTAATCGAACTATTAGCCGGTCATGACCCTCAAGGTCAGCCCATTGTAGAGCGTTTGTCGGTTAAGCAAAATACAGATGACAGTTTTCAATTGGTCAAGTCGCCTGCGTTTATCAAAGGCTTGGCGAGTGGCGATGTTGTTAAAATGCTCGCAGAAAGCAAAGAGTTTGAAATACAGCAGCACGGAGGCAATTTATGTATTCGTGTTTATGCTAAAAGTGGTTTGGCAGCAATGAGTGAGCAGCTGACGCCAGAGCTAGAAAAATTAGGTGGCGAGCTAGATATTGAGACAGAGCGCTTTTTAATTTACAGCATTCATGTCAGTTGCGGTTTTTCCACTATAGAGGGCTTACTTAATCGTTATGTTACTGAGGTAGGTGGGCTTTGGCTTTATGGTAATGTGTATGATCCAGCAGATGGCACAACGCCACTTAATTGGTGGAATGATATTCTTAAGCCTGAGTAAATTATCGTCAAGTGTCTTTTTAATTTCTTAAACTGTAAAGGTGTTTTGTATGTTAATGGTTATTTCACCCGCTAAAAAGCTAGATGTAGAGTCTCCGTCAACGGTGAAGAAAAATACACAACCGCTACTTTTACCCGATGCGGAGCAACTAATTGATGAGTTAAAAAAGCTTGCGCCTCAAGAAGTATCATCACTAATGCATATTAGCGATAAGTTAGGCACTCTCAATTATGATCGCTACCAAGAGTGGCAATTACCATTTACGCCTGATAATGCTAAGCAGGCAATACTCACATTTAAGGGTGATGTATATGTGGGGCTGGATGCGGAGTCTTTGAGTAAAAGTGAGCTGGACTTCGCCCAGCAACATTTATCCATTTTGTCGGGCCTTTATGGTGTATTACGCCCTTTAGATCTTATGCAAGCGTATCGTTTAGAAATGGGCACTCGGTTTGAAAATACTAGAGGTAACAATTTATATGCTTTCTGGGGTGACAAAATTACTCAGCAGCTAAATAAGCAGTTGAAGAAAAATAAAAGTCAGACCTTAGTCAACCTAGCATCTACAGAATACTTTAAGTCGGTTGATATATCGTCTCTTAATGCAGATGTAGTCACACCTATCTTTAAAGATGAAAAAAACGGTGTTTATAAAATTATTAGCTTTTATGCAAAGAAAGCAAGAGGCCTAATGGCGGCCTATGCAATCAAGAACGGAATAACGGATGCGGAGGGATTAAAACGATTTACAGTGGATGGCTATGCTTATCAAGCAGATCAATCTAATGATAAAGAATGGGTCTTTACTAGGGAAGAGCGCTAATACAGTGCAATTCTCGATTTTAATGCGGTTTTCTTATAGCTTATAGGCTTTCTTGTTCTAGTTTCCATTTTCGATATTTAATCACCCAGTCTTTGTAGTCAGCGTAGGCTTCACTGGCTGGATCGTTG
>AEVK01000160.1 GCA_000209515.2 gamma proteobacterium IMCC1989 | reverse complement strand
ATTCATGACTTGTTCAGAGGCTCCTTATATCAGCAATGAACCATGCACACACTAACACCCATTCACTGAGACAATTAACATGAGCAATGAATTTATTGAACCTTGGCAAAAAATGATGGGCGAATGGCAAAAAACGCAAACATCAATGAATAAGCAAATGATGGATAACATGCAAAAATGGGGGCGTGATTTTGAAAAAAACGATAATTCCTATTACAGCAACAATCCCACCCTTGATATTTTTCAATCTTTTATGCAAAAGATGTTTGAGCATAACCCCCAATACAATCTGCAAGCATCCCAAAACTGGCAAGACGTTTTAAACGCCTTCCCAGGATCCGATGGCTTAATGGATCAAATGAACAGCTTTATCAAAGGCAACAAAGTCGTCTTCGATAAATTCAAACAGGACATGGTAGAAAACCTGCCCGACGATGAAACTAAAGATTATTTCTTATCCACTTTAGATGATATATCCAACCCTTATAGCTGGCTAAAATTTTCTAGCACCAGCGTCGAGGAAGGCTTAAAACGCTTTAGTGAAGGCCCACTTTTCTCTGGTATTTCTGACCTTGACAACCGTATTGCAAAAGCAATGGATGGATGGTTAGATTTAGGTGAAAAAAGTAATGATTACTATGAAGTGTTACTCAGAAGCTGGATGAATGCTTATGAAAAATTTATTGCGCACTTAAATGAACTAGGCGAAGAAAAGACCAGTATATCACCGAAAAAATTATTAGAAATTTGGTCTGTCATAGCAGATGAAGAACTGATGGTCATGCATCGATCAGAAGCATTTTTGCAAGCCCAGAAAGCGCTCATTAAAGCCAACGCAGAATATCGCTTACAAGAGCAAGACGTGGCTGAAGTGATTTGTGAAACCATGCATATTCCGACACGTCAAGAAGTAGATGATTTACATAAAACGGTGACTGACTTACGTCGAGAACTGAGATCACTAAAGAAACTCGTCGCCACGTCAAATACTCAACAAACAAAAACAAAAACGGCGATTAAAAAAGAATCGCCAAATAAAAAACCTGAAAAAAAGCCACCTACTAAAAAACCAGCAAAAAAACCAACTACAGCTAAGAAGCAAAGTAATAAACCGGCTGCAAAATCTACAAACACATAGACTTGTTAGGAGAAAAATTCGTGGATACATTACCACTCGTCAATCCATATTCAGCAATGGCTGAACTCTCTAAACTTAATAGTGATCTAGTCTCTGGGATTAAAAAAATCAGCACAACAAAAGATGCTGATATACAGATAGGCACCACCGAAAAAGAAGAAGTATTTAAGCAAGACAAAGTCTCTCTTTATCACTATAAGCCTTTGGCAGAGCAACAAACCGTGACCACGCCTGTAATTGTGGTTTATGGTTTAATTGGCCGTTACACCATGGCCGACCTCCAAGAAGATCGTTCTCTGGTGCGGAATATGCTCAACGCCGGCATTGATATGTATGTCGTCGATTGGGGTAGCCCCTCGCGTGCAGATCGGTGGTTAACCCTAGATGATTATATTAATGGCTATTTACACGATTGCATCGAACACATTAAAGCTGAGCAGGGTGTTGATAAAGTCAATATCTTAGGTATTTGCGAAGGTGGTGTTTTTTCTATCTGTTACAGCGCGCTTTATCCTGACAACGTTAAAAACTTAATGACCAGTATCACACCGGTCGATTTTCATGGTGATCAACGAGATGACTGCCTATCCCATGGATATATTAATTTATGGACTAGAAATTTAGACCCTGCTGATATCGACCTGATGGTAGAAGCTTATGGCAATATGCCGGGAGAACTTATGGGCATGGTGTTCCAGTTAATGACGCCCATGAAATCACTCACCAAATACAATCTCGATTTGATTAATATCGCTCAAGACGAGAAAAAATTGATGAATTTTTTACGCATGGAAAAATGGCTCGCTGATCGCCCCGATCACCCAGGGGCAGCAGCTAAGCAATGGTTTAAAGACTTATATCAAGATAACAAGTTAATAAAAAATGAATTAGAAATCGGTGATCAAACTATTCATTTAACCGATGTCACAATGCCTGTGCTAAATGTATTCGCTCTTAATGATCATATTATTCCTCCACAATGCTCAATGGCATTAAAAGATTATGTGGGTACAAAAGACTATACCGACCTACCTTTACCCGGCGGACATGTCGGCGTATTTGTGAGCGGTAAGTCACAAGGTATATTGGGTAAAGGGATCGTCGACTGGTTAACAGAACGTGATGCATAGATGATGTAAACTTCACATTTAAATGACCGATTGTATTATTAATAATCATTTCATTCATTTACACATAATAATAAAGGTAAATTGAAAGCTTATGAAAAATAAAATAGTTTCAGCTGACGATGCAGTTGCCTTAATTCAAGATGGCGATACGCTATGCCTTTCTGGATTTGTTGGAACAGGCACACCTGAAGAATTAATTATCGCCTTAGAAAAGCGTTTTTTAGATACCGGCTCACCTAAAAACCTGACATTAGTTTTTGCTGCTGCTCCCGGTGATAGCAAAGATCGGGGCGCTAACCGCCTAGCCCACAAGGGCTTAATTAAACGCGTGATCGGTGGACACTGGGCACTGGTGCCTAAAATTGCCAAAATGGCAAACAATAATGAAATTGAAGCCTACAATTTTCCTATGGGAACATTGACTCAGTTATTTCGCGATATTGCCGCACACCGTGGCGGTATCCTTACCCAAGTTGGATTGGGCACTTTTGTTGATCCTCGACAAGATGGCGGAAAACTAAACGAAGTTACGACGGAAAATCTCGTCGAACTCATGATGATCGACGGTCAAGAATGGCTGTTTTATAAAACTTTCCCTATTAATGTCTGCTTCTTACGTGGCACAACATCCGACCCACATGGCAATACGACGCTCGAAAAAGAAGCACTTACACTGGATAACCTTGCTATCGCCATGGCAACCAAAAATTCGCTTGGCCTCACTATCGTGCAAACTGAGCGTATTGCAGAAAGCAGTACACTCAACCCACGCCTAGTAAAAATCCCTCGCATAATGGTGGACTGTGTAGTGGTCTCTGAACCTGAAAACCATACGCAAACTTATGGCACCAAATACAATCCCGCATTCGCTAGTGAAATTAGAGCTATCACCGACAACCTCACACCGCTTGAGCTGACCGAACGAAAAATTATTGCTCGCCGCTGTGCTTACGAATTACCGATGGGCGGCACCATTAATTTAGGTATTGGGATGCCTGAAGGAATTGCAGCAGTGGCGAACGAAGAAAAAATTATTGATTTCATCACCCTCACCGCAGAGCCGGGAGTGATTGGCGGTTTACCTCAAAGCGGATTAGATTTTGGGTGTTCAATTAATATAGATGCACTACTGGATCAAAACCAGCAATTTGATTTTTATGACGGCGGCGGTCTTGATTTAGCCGCATTAGGTTTAGCTGAAGCTGATGCTCACGGCAATGTGAATGTGAGTAAATTTGGTCCTAAGATTGCTGGTGCAGGTGGCTTTATTAATATTAGCCAAAATGCACGCAAGCTTGTTTTCGCCGGTACATTTACCGCGGGGGGACTAAAAGTAGGGATTGAAGATGGCAAGGTTATCATTCATCAAGAAGGCCGAGTGAAGAAGTTTGTTCACCGCGTAGAGCAAATTACCTTTAATGGAAAAATGGCTGCATTACGTGAAAAGCCGGTCTACTACGTGACCGAGCGTTGCGTCTTTAAATTGCGCTATAACGGCTTAGAACTCACAGAAGTTGCACCCGGTATTGATATAGAAAAAGACATCTTAGCTCATATGGACTTTGAGCCAATTATTAATAAACCCAAAGTAATGGCGGCTTGTATCTTCCAAGACGGTCCAATGAAACTCAATAATCATTTACTCCGACGCGAGCTAGATGAACGTATTTCTTATGATCGTGAGCGTAACACTGCCTTTCTTAACTTGGAGGGCTACAGGATACGAGTGAAAGATGACGTCGACCGTATTGCCACCGTTGTGGAAGACTTGTATCACAGTGTCGCGACCAAGTTTGCCATGGTTGTTAACTATGACGGTGTCTTTATTGATCCTATGTTAATGGACTATCACGCCACGATGATTAGCCAGATGGAAGAACAGTACTATACTACTTGTACTCGCTATTCTACCGGTGCGTTCTTGCGTATGAAGTTAGGTGAAGCCTTGAGCAAACGTAAAGTATCACCTCATTTATTTGAATCAGACAAACAAGCAAAAAAGGCACTGAGCAAATACTTACAAGAGGTAATAGAGGATGACAACAGTAACGTTATCCCGATACATTCAAACACTTCACAAAATGAAGTATTGAACCCTGCTCCCAGCCCTGAATAACATCAGGGCTTTTACAAGATCTTTAAGCAACAAACACTCCACTGTTTAAAATTCGAGTTTCAGCTTACTGCTCTAAATTTACACCATCTAGATTTACATATCTAAATTTACACATCTAAATTAAACACCCTAAACAAGAACCGCACAGCACGGTCGAATTAGGTATAATAGTCGACTAGTTAACATTTTATCTTTATTAATAAGTGCGCCACGCTTACTAAATTTCAATGTGCGTGTACTGAATGCTGTAGGCTTGTCAATGTCAGAACCAACCGATCACTTTTATTTCGGATTAAGCAATGAAGGCTTTCATCGAAATTATTACCGCCAATGGGGTGATCCGGATAATGATAATATTATTATTTGTGTCCACGGTGTTACTCGCCTGTCTCGCGACTTCGATACTTTAGCCGAAGCGCTTTCCTCAGAATACCGCGTTATCTGCCCTGATATTGTTGGTCGTGGTTATAGCGATTGGTTTGGCAATCAACAAAATTATAACTTCCTACAATATTGCGCAGATATGAATGCGCTCATTGCTCATATTAATGCTGATAAAGTCCACTGGATTGGCACATCGATGGGTGGTTTAATTGGTATGATTTTATCTGCCATGTCACAAACGCCCATACAAAGCCTTATATTAAATGATGTTGGACCCGATCTAAAACGTATAGAACTACAACGTTTGGGCAAATATATTGGTAAAGCCCCCACTTTTAATAACCAAAAAGAATTGTTTGATTATTACAAAGAAACTTACCAAGCTTATGGCCGTTTACCGGCTAAGCAATGGAAAAGCATGGCTTTATATAGTAGCTTCGAAGAAGATTACGGCTACCGCATACATTATGATCCAAAAATCGGGGACGCCTTCCGTAAAAGTTATTCTTTTTATAATTTTGATTTGTGGAAATACTGGGATGAGATTGATTGTCCGTCACTGTTAATTCGCGGAGAATTATCGACATTTTTTACTGAAAAAACAGCTGAGAAAATGTGTATTCGCGGAGAAGATGTACAGTTCCAACGTGTCAAAAATATTGGTCATGCCCCGCTCTTAAATAGTAAAAGTGAAATTAATTTTATTCGAAAATTTTATGCGTCTATTGAATAAATAAGCAATCATTAAGCATCTGACAAAAAATTATTATTCACGAATTTCGCATACAGGTTGATGGTAGATCGGCTCCCACTCTTCCATATTCAGTGTATTACGCTTACCTATATTATCGTAATTATCTTCTAACCATTGCTTCGCTGTTTCTCTCCCCATATCCCTTAATGTGGTTAAAAAATCCCACGACATATCATATTTAGTAAAGGCACTGTAAGACGACATTTTTTCTTCGTTATGTAGCAAATGTAAATGTTTGCCGTATGCTGTAGTTGCCGCAATTTCTCCAGACTCTATCAATCTTTCCATTTGCGCTACATGGCGTATTTCTCGTGAAAGCGTTGCATTAAACCCAATGGTTTCCATACGCTCTGCAATTTCCATTGGAGATGTAGGCACAGTATTAATATGCAAGGGGTTTACCTGAACGATTAATATATCATCTGCACCACCATCTTTTACTAATGGTTCAAGCACAGGGTTCCCCATAAAACCGCCATCCCAAAAATGTTCGCCGTCTATTTCAACCGCTTTATGTATTTTAGGTAAACAACTAGATGCCAATAAAACATTCACCGACAGCTCATCATTAGAAAAAATACGCAAACGATTAGTTAATACATTTGTTGCTGATACAAATAAACGCACGCCAGAGCAATCATAATCTAGACTATCAAAATCAATTTGCTCTTCTAAAATCCCTTCTAAAAAGTGTGTATTAAAAAATGGGTTTTGATAAGGTGACGCACTAAAAAATGACTGATACCAAGACATCACACTTCCCCACTGATGAAACATAGGGGAAACGCCACTATAATTATAAGGGCTAAAAAAACCATGCTGGCTCATCGACTGCCATAAATCAGACAAAGCTTCTCGCGCCTTATCAACATCACCAGCAACGTAGTGAGAAGCCATTGCCAAAGCGTTTAACGCACCCGCACTGGTGCCACTAATGGCCTCGATTTTTAATCGATCGTCCTCTAGTAAATAATCCAATACTCCCCAAGTAAATGCGCCATGGGCACCGCCACCTTGAAGTGCTAAATGAATAGGTTTTTTACTCATGAAAAGAACCGTAAGTGATACTTTGTTTAAGTGAGTACAGTTAAGTGAGTACAGTT
>AEVK01000161.1 GCA_000209515.2 gamma proteobacterium IMCC1989 | reverse complement strand
CGGAAAGCGTTTTTTGCTTATCCGGAATCTATATTTTTTGCTTGCGACTATCTAAATATCGGATCAGAGCTTGTACTCAACTTGATTGGGTATCCTGCATTACGCGTCTGGCCCGATTTATCTGCAGCGGTTAGTTAACTATAAAAGAACGTAAAAAATATCTAGATAGGATCAAAGAGAAAGAAAATGGCAGAATTTCAAGAATACAGTACCGCATGGTTAGTTTACGGTTTAGCCGTTATTGGCTTGCTCGCCGTGACATGGCGTATTAGCCGATTTATTCCTTGGTCGTACCTACGGGGCGTGATGATCCCCACCGCTGCTGCGTTGTTTCTCACGCCTGCATTGACAGAAAGCAGCTACTGGGCGCCCGCATGGATCGTCGCCGTATTAGAGCTGCTTTTCAGCGATTTAGAAAGTATTCTGCCCGTACTCCGCATATTATTAATCGTCTGGCTAGCCGCATTAATCGCCTACACAATGATTAAGCTTATCTTTTTAAAAAAGCCAAAAGAGAAGAAGAAAAAAGTAGGCGTTTATTGATTGAGTCGCTGAATTTTATAGCTTTTATTTTTTAGCTAAATTTAGTTGTCACATCTATGCTCTTACCGAAGAGAGTGCCGATTCAATACAATATCATCACAGCAAGATACCGGCGGGTGTAGTGGTAGGTATTAATATAATTACCACCGGCCTGTTCGGCGCGAGCGGGGCGACGAGTTGCTACCGCCTTGAGGGGGTGATGGTGGTGGTGTAGGTGCAATAGAGTGAAAGTCGCCATCTGCAGGCGGTGTTCTGGGGCGAGTGTAACCTGATGTGGCTAAGACGGCTTGTGCCTCGTCTATTCGTGCATCCTCGGTGCTACCCCCTAATTTTTTCCCCACAGCTTTATTGACTGCAGATACCGCTGTAGATAGCGCACCTGGAGCGAAGGCGTCGGTGGCTGCTGTAACGACACCGCCTATAGCCTTGCCCGTATTTTCACGGAATTGGGCACCTCGTACCTCCGATCTGGCGTCAAGATGCGAGTCACCCACCACATATTGCCTGACATGATCAACGGCTTTTTGAGATTGGAATGCTTCATAGGCGGCTTTTGAACGTGCACCAGTCGTTAATAAGGCTGTTCCTCCAGCAACCAAAGGAGCTGCGGCGGCAGCAGGAGAGAATGCTAATGCAGCTGTAGCTACCCCGCCTACAGCGCCTCCCACTTTAGCAACCGTCTCTGCTCGTGCGGCACTATCATCATGTTCACCCATACCGCCTATCATGTGTCTATCTGCCTGTTCTATAGCTTCTAACATCGCTGCTCTTTTCTGGGTTTCGGGTGAACCTGGTCGGAAATAGCGCATAAACGCCCCTCGTCCTTTTAGGTCAATGGCTTTTTGTGCCTGCTCTGCCGTTGTCGGGATAGGAGACCAACTGCGTTGATAGCTTTCGCTAGGCTCTGCTTCCGCAAGGTGCATTCCATTGGTTGATGGTGTACTTGTCCGTCTCTGTTGTCTAGAGGGTGGTGGCGATGGGCTGGATGTGTTGCTAGGTATTGACGGTAATGGTGAATGTCGAGAGCCGGGTCGAGAAGGCGTGTTTGTGCCACCAAAATCACCAAGTGAAACACCTATATCAGATAAGCTGATGGCGGTGCCATAGCTACTATCACTGGTGGTGCTGCTTGTTGAGGCTGCTGAGTTAGGTCTCTGAGGCGGAAAGCCTGGTGTAGATGCACGGCTAGATGCAGGCGTTAAGCTTCGTGGCGACGAAGGAGTATTAGGTGGTGCCGGTGGAGTAGGTGTATCGCCTTCTATCTGTATCGGAGTGAGTTTATGCGGGCGACGTCTTGGCGGGATAGATAATCGGCCTCCATAAAGAGGGTAGGCAGCTTTAAAAGAAGATCCTGTTTTTTGAAAAATGGCTTTGGACTGTCTGACATCGGCATGACTGGGACCATAACCATTGCTCATATCTCTAGGCGACGGTCGCCCTCCCACAGAAAGGCCTCTTGCGGAACTTCGATTTTCTCGTGCTTGTTGTATCGACCGTCCAATTCTTGAACGCTGCGTTTCTACACCTTTACCGCCGCGCCCATTACCATCTGCGTTACTCATTTATAATTCTCACCACATGTCTTTTATAGAAGATCTTAGAGTTCAATGAATGCAAGAAAAGCGCCATAACAAAGATTATGAATGAAAACGTTCTTTGAAATTTACCTCTGTACTCCCTATTAGTTGTATTCCCTCTTGTATTTATTATGCTGCCTAAATCATGGCAAGCTAATTGTCAGAATAGGGTTGATGAATGAGTATGAAAGCGGGTCATAAATAGCCCTATTTTCATGCTGATGAGCAATACAGGTTTCCTTGATTTTGTGATGACGGCTTACTGTAAATTGTGGTTATGATTTGCAGCCACACAGAATAAAAGCATAAAATATCAAAAGTAATAACGATATTCCGAATACAGTCTGTGTTTGAGGGCTCCCCCTAAAAATAGACACTAAGGTATTCAGCATGAAAAAAATATTACTTGTTAGTTACACACCTCGAATAGATTCTAATACGCAAAAGTTAGTGGATGCCTATCTACAGGCTACTGGGGATACATCGCAGATTACCCCTCTTGATTTGGTGAAAGAGCCAGCCCCATTACTGCTAGACGACCACGTGAATGCCTTATTAAAAAGAAATTATATGGGCATGGCACTAACAGACGCCGAAAGTAAATCCATACAAAAAATAGATGCGTTATTACAGCAATTGCTCGACACAGACCGAATTGTGATTGCTTTCCCTATGTATAACTTTAGCGTGCCTGCTACCGTAAAAGCATGGATAGATACGCTTGTTCAAAACGGAAAGACATTCAAAATAACCGATGATGGTGCATATGAGGGTTTATGTCATGGGAAGAAAGCATTGATTTTAATGACCACGGGCGGTGATTATAGTGAAGAGCCAATGAAAAGTATGGATTATGCGGTGCCGCTAATCCAAAGTTGTTTTGGTTTTATGGGGATTGAGTCTCACGCCATCACGGCCTACGGACTTAACCAATACATGGATAGAGCGGATGATATTGTCCATGACGCTCAGCAAGAAATTGCTCGCTATGTAAGCGATAGTTCCTCATGGTAGTGTTATCGGCAAACGATAAAGTGACGGGCGAGAAAGTGACAGATTAGAGTGGTTATTAGGAAAGTGGTATTGATGATAAAAGAGAGTAGATAATGCATTATTTAATGCAAGTTCAAAAAGGTATTGAGTACATAGAGGCTAATTTAGATGATGAGATTTTTCTTCACGACGTTGCTAAACAAGCAGGTATTAGCCAATGGCATTTTCAGCGTATTTTTAAAGCCTTAACCAATGAAACCTTAAAAACCTATATACGTTCTAGGCGGCTGTCTATTGCCTTTGAAAATTTATTAACGACCGATAAAAAGATTATCGACATTTCTATTGCTGCCGGTTTTGAATCGCAAGAAAGTTTTACGCGGGCGTTTAAAAAGGCTTTTGATATGACACCTAACGAAGCGAGAAAAGTCGGCAATAAAAACCTCTTCTTAAATAAAGTACAGTTTGATGCTGAATATTTACGTCATATAAATATCAATCTATCGTTAACTCCAGAGATTGTTACCCAAGAACGAATGCAGTTGGTTGGTGTGAAAACGGAATTTTATAGTGTTGATTCAGAAAAGAATAACATGGCAGATAAGCTCCCATTGTTGTGGGATGAATTTGTACCGCGAATGGAAGAAGTTAAGCACAAAGTTTCTGGCTTAGCATACGGAGTGATACAGCAAACAAAAGAAAAAACCGATTTGTTAGAATATTATGCAGCGGTTGAGGTAAGTGATATTAATGATCTTCCAGAAGGCATGGCAAATGTCGAGATTCCTACATCCACCTATGCAAAATTTACCCACAAAGGCAATGTCGCCAGTATTAATAATACAGTTAACTACATTTATTCTAGTTGGTTAATGCAGTCTGGTAAGCGGCATACTTATGGTGCAGACCTTGAGGTATATGGTGAAGAATATATACCTGACTCCGATGATTCGGTTGTTTATTGCTCAATACCCATAAAGTAGTGACTGTAAGTAATTCGATTGAAAAAAACGGCGAGCTTATTGCTAAGCTCACCGTTAAATTCAACCCCATATATTATGTCTAATTCCTTTTATTAACTATCCTTGTCAGTGGCTTATCCCATATAACTTTTTTTGGTTTTATCTACGAGCCTATGTTACGTCGTTACCCTATATAGCCACCATCATCTTTCGTTATCGCAATAACGGATGAGCGCGGTACGCTGTTGCCGCCATCAGGAAAGTGACTGTTACCCTTTTCGCCGGGATGTTGAATGCCGACGAATAAGGTTTTCCCATCTTCCGACCATGTTGAGCCTGTGACTTCACATTCTTTTGGCCCGACTAAAAATCGGCGTATCTCGCCGGTGTTGGTATCGGCTGCAAGCATTTGATTGTTGCCTTGGTTGGCATAATCGCCTTTGTTTGAATACTTTCCATCGGTTTGTATCCACAATATGCCGTGCTGATCAAAGGCGATACCGTCGGGGGAGTTAAACATATTGTCTACCGTAATATTGGCCGACCCTGCATACGCATCACTATGAACAGTGGGGTTACCTGCCATCACAAATAAATCCCAGCTAAATTCGCTGGCAGTATGATCAGCGTTAACCGGTGACCACCGAACGATTTGTCCGTAATTGTTAACATCACGAGGATTAGGCCCACCAGCGGGTGTTGTGTCGCCACCGGCATTGGGTTTTTTACCCCGATTTTTATTGTTGGTTAAGGCACAATAGATCTCAGCTTTATTCGGGTTGGCGCTGACCCATTCCGGACGATCCATTGTGGTAGCGCCCACAGCCGATGCAGCAATACGTGTGTGTATGCAAATGTCGGCCTGAGAACCCATGCCTGTGGTTTTAGGTGTAAGTGCTAGCCATTTGCCCACGCCTTGATCATAAAATTTGGCGACAAATAGTTCGCCTTCTTCTAATAATGCAGAGTTTTTGGTATTGCTAGCGTTCTTGTCATATTTGTTTTTACTGACAAATTTATATAAAAACTCACCACGCTCATCATCACCCATGTAAACCACTACATGGCCATTGTCGGCGATAACCACTTCTGCATTTTCGTGTTTAAAGCGTCCAAGCGCCGTGCGTTTTTTGGGAGTTGAAGTAGGGTCAAGAGGATCAAGCTCAACAATATAACCTGCGCGGTTCGCTTCGTTAGGATGTTTGCTTACGTCAAAACGCTCGTCACTTAAAGACCAGTTATATCCTCTATCTTTGGCTTTAACACCGTAACGCGATAATTCATTACTAATCGTGTAGTTCTCGTCGCTACTGGAAAAATATCCATTAAAGTTTTCTTCGCAGGCAAGATAAGTCCCCCAAGGTGTACGACCGTTGCCGCAGTTGTTCCATGTGCCTTTAGAGCGTGTTCCAGTGGGGTCTGCGGCGGTTTTCAACATATCGTTACCACGTGCAGGACCAGTAATATCCATGGGAGAGTCCACGGTAATACGGCGGTTATATGAAGAGTCTTTTACCATACTCCAGCGCCCATTGGTCTGGGTCACTTCCATTACCGTTAGGCCGTGTCCGGCTTTACTTTTACGAACGTCATCAGCATTTTCTGGCGCATGTGATGTGCGGTTACCGTGGAATATTTTTCTATTCACGTACTCATTATTTACCGCCAGTATATGCTTGTTGTTGTGAGTGAATAGCGCCATGCCATCGTTGTTGTCTCCGAAGGCGAGTTCTTGTGACTGACCTGTACCACGAGTGGCTTGGTCAAATTCACTGCCTTTACTCCATAATGGGTCTCCCCAGCTCGCCACTACTTGCCAACTATAACCCTGTGGTAAGGTGATGGTGTCTAAGGTGTTGGCGGCAACGGCATTAAAGCTTAAGCGGCTACTTGACTTCGCTAATGCGCTCATCGGGAAAGCACTGGTTACACCCATCGCAAAGGCGCTAGCGCCTACGCCGACACACGTTCCTAAAAACCCACGGCGAGAAATGGCTTTTTCTGCAAGGCGATCAAAATCGGTGATGCTAGGGTGAATAGCTGTTTGATTATTCGTATTATGGTCGGTCATGGGGACTTCCTTTGGTTATATGTAACGTATTAATGAATAACCGCTAGGATAGTGGTGTTGTATTACGATTTATTGACAGTGAATATAATGATTAAAATAAGAGGTGATTGTGGTATCAAAAGTAAAACTATTTACTCAGTTAGATGACTTAGAGCAGCACTTGAAAGCGAATACGCTTGCTCATTTACACTTAGCTGTTATTACGAACAACGAACTCGTTTTTTGCGCTACGGATTTTATTACAAGTCGTGAGTTAAAGAATAAGGTAGACAAAGAAACCGAATCATTAATTGTGCTAGGTAGGCAGGTGCTCGCATTAAAAGAAAAGCTAGGTGAATGCTCAGAAGGCTCGGTTGCTGAGCGTATTTGTTGGTATTGTCGAAAGTGGAGCGATCCTAAAACACGTTTGTCTGGTGTTCAATTAGCGCAACAGTTTATTGATGAGATCGAAGCTACATAAATTACGATGAACTAAAACCTGTTTGTGGGTTCTTAAAATAACAATAACTTTTGAGATCAATTGTGAGACGAATATGAAAAAAGTAGCATGCAGTGTAAGCGCGTTAGCGTTCCTAGTGATGAGTTTTTTATCTTTCTCTGTGTTAGCACAAGATGCCAAGAGTATGGAGAAGGTTGCCAGTGGTGAATTAACTCCGGCGTTTAGTTCTTGGGGTAAAAAGTCGCTAGTAGGTTCGTGGGAAATAGTAAAAGATGAAGAACAGTACTTTATTGTACTAGGTGATAACTTTTCTGCAAAAGACGGTCCCGATGTGAAAGTGTTTTTATCTCCCAAGCCTACGAACGAGGTAACAGGCAGTAATGCCACGGAAGGAAGTGCACTAATAACCGAGATCACACGCTTTAAAGGCCAGTATCGCATCGCGATCCCGAAAGACGTTAACCCCGATGATTTTCAATCGTTGGTATTTCATTGTGAAGCGTATAGCAAGCTATGGGGAACTAGCTCACTGCGTTAATAATTTCTATATTCTGCCGTGCAGCTCTAATTCTCTCAGCGTATCTTGTGCGGCATCGTAAGCCTCAACGGTATAATTAACACCTAAAGCCATAGCAATACTATTGGTGTACCGTATACAGATAGATTGCCCTAAGGCATATTTACCTATGTAAGCTCTTGAGGGCGTGTTTTTTTCCACAAGTTTATCAAACGCTTGTTGACTCAAAATGCCTTGCTCAACAAGATGATGGATACGACTGAATCGAAGAGCCACATCATTAGCAATAAACTTTGCCAGCTCATCGTATTTTACTTTCTCTTGTTTCACTTTCTTGTTAATTATTTGGCGTAGCACGAAGTCAATATCTGCGGGGGTATGATGGTTTTTATTCTGAATAGTCTGTTGTTCTGCAAGCATGAAATCCCTCGTTTCATCTACACAAGTAGATGGGTCTACAGTAATAGATAGAAGTAATGAAAGTGCGTAAATATAAGCTTATTTAGCGGATAAATGTAAATTTTAATAGATTTTTATTTTTCATTACTATATTTTATTTAACGGTATTTAGATATCAAAATGCAGCATAAAATATCTAGACTAACTTTGTATAAAAAATAAGAGTTTACTATGACCCAAGTCACTGATCTTACATTGTATAAAAATAAAGCTTACTTGGAGCTATGTCTAGATTTGGTAGAAGATGTTCAAGTCAGTATGAAAAGTGGTTGTTATGACTTAGCAGAAAGCCAATTGAATGACATTGTAGACTTATTCGACAGGCAAGAATTAGCAAAAGAAGATGTGTCCTACCGCGCTGAGGTTTACTTTATAAATAATAAAAAGAAGTGCCAATAATCCCTTGAGGTCATATGCTACGCAAACCTCCTTCATTATTTTCTGCTATTAATGGGCTTTTCTACAAACTCCTTCCATTGCGAACCCTGTAATTCCTGCTATAACTAAAAGACGATAGTTCTATATTGATTCGACACGATACTGTTATCTGACGGTTGTTGTTCGATATGTCACTTAATGCCGCGTTTAGAGCGGTTTGTTTTTTATTTTATATGTTTTGGGATCGTAATACATGTCCAGTGCTGTTGATAAGATAGGGTTTTACCAAGTGAGGATGTTTTCTCTCGCTTTGTTATTACTATGCGCAGCTATTCCCCTGTCTTATGCCCAAGCACCTGAGGCGGCTAAACCATCAGATGTGCGCTTGGTCATAGATATTTCCGGCAGCATGAAAAAAAATGACCCCCAAAATCTACGTCGCCCAGCATTGGATATGTTGGTGCAGCTATTACCTAAAGGGAGCAAGGCAGGTATTTGGACATTTGGACAATATGTCAATATGTTAGTGCCTCATAAGCCGGTGGATGCACAGTGGGGGCGAACCGCATCAGCGGCGTCTTCAGAAATTAAGTCGATTGCGCAATTTACCAATATTGGCGCAGCGTTAGAAAAAGCGGCTTATGATCATAAGCAACAGATGAAAGCCGATCAGGATTATCAAACCCACGTTATTTTGTTAACGGATGGTATGGTCGATATTGATCGAGATAACAGATTAAATAAGAAAGAGCGCCAACGTATCTTAAATAATGTATTACCCATGTATCAGCAGTCAGGTATTACCTTGCATACCATTGCATTGTCGGATAATGCGGATAAAAAATTACTGAATAAACTCGCCTTAGCGACCGATGGCAAGGTGTCGGTTGCTAAAAATGCCGAAGAATTGATGAATGTATTTTTACGAGTGTTTAATCAAGCGGTGCCACTGGAAGAGTTAGCGTTTGATGGTAATAAATTTGCAGTAGATTCTAGTATTGAAGAATTCACGGCGCTTATTTTTCGACAAGAGAGTGCAAAACCGACAGTGGTTGTTTCGCCTGATGGTCAGCAATACACAAAAGATACCACAGACACTCGTGTTAAATGGCATCACACCGATCAATACGATTTGATTACTATCAATGAGCCTCTAGAAGGCGAGTGGGGAGTCTCAGCGGATTTAGAGCCTCAAAGTCGTGTTACGGTGGTGAGCGACCTTAGTATCGCTGTGCGATCCATGCCGACGAATATGTCGATTGATGAAATTATCAATACATCATTGGTATTGAGAGAAGAAAATAAAACCATTACACGCCCCGAGTTTTTAGGTCTGCTAGACATTAGTGTAGAGGTGAGT
This sequence comes from gamma proteobacterium IMCC1989, assembly GCA_000209515.2. Taxonomy (GTDB): domain Bacteria; phylum Pseudomonadota; class Gammaproteobacteria; order Pseudomonadales; family Cellvibrionaceae; genus Endobugula. The sequence continues at coordinate 8,035 of AEVK01000161.1, read as the reverse complement.
TCACTGACGGGTAATAATTGGTCTCAGCAGTTATCCAGCAAAATAGTGCCAACCGATGGCGTATATTCCACTATTCTTAACCAGTTTACTCAAGCGGGCGAATATACGATTCATTTTACCGTTGAAGGTAAAACCTTTAATCGACAGTTCTCTCATCAGTTATCCGTCCGTACGCCTTTTTTAGTGGAAACGGATAAGACGGTTAATAATGGTCGTACTGAGTTTGCAGTCGATGTTATCGCACAATCGCAAGAAGTAGATGTGAGTCAAACCAACGTGTTTGGCGTAGTCACAGCGCCATCGGGTAAAACCAATGCAGTCGATTTCAATCTGCAGCAAGATGGTACATGGCGTTTGCTGATTCCTGCGAATGAAGATGGCGAATATGCGATCAATATCCGTGTGGACAGTGTTAATAATCGTAATGAAAAAGAAAAAATAAAGTTAGATACGGTACGCTTATCTCAACAAGATAATGATATTTTTCAAGAGCAGCCCGTTGAGCCAGCGAAGGTCATCCCTGAACCAGTTGAACCAAAACAGCCTGCAGTAAAAGAGCCGGATCAACCCGAAGAAAAAGCGGTTGAAAAAAATCCTGTAGATGAAGACGTGACCCCAAAACAACCTAAAAAAGATGCTGATTATAGCCAGTATATTTTGTATGGAATGATAGGGTTAATTAACTTACTTATTATTGGTGTGGGTTATTTTATCTATCGTAAGCTATTTAAATCGGCTCCTAAAGAGGAAAAAGAAGGAGAGGATGATGAGGACGCTGAAGACGCATTCGTTGAGCCGCCCATGGATGAAATGGCCGTTGATGACCTTGTAGAAGATGAACTTGAGGAGGCTCAAGTATTGTCTGAGGAAGAGGACGCCAATATGGATGATGCGATGGACTCTGCGTTAGATGATGCAGATGAGGATATACCCGATTTTTCCTTAGATGAGTTCGCCCCAGATAGCTTAGATGAAGAAGAATTAGATTTAGATGAGAGCGAAGAAGAAAAGAAATAAGCACATACTCATTCGTTCCTTATATAACCACAGCATATAGAGACATTCTCGCTATTTGTTTATACAATACCGCCATCTAATAATAACGCAGCCAATAGTAAGGCTTAAGACTCTAGTAGTACTTAAGACGATAGTAGGACTATTGAAAGCTGAAAGCAGAGGCGACGATGGAATTTGCAAAACTCTTACACGAATACATTAAAACACTAATTTGGCCGGTAATCCTATTAGTCGTTATTTTCTCATACGAAGATGAGGTGATCGGTTTACTAGAAAATCGAGAAATAGATGCCTTCGGTCTAAAGATAGGCGCGCGTATCGAGGATTTTTCTAATAATTACGAAAATGAACTGAGCGAGTTAAAAGCCGCCATCCAGCAAACATCAAACGATCAAACATTACTTTCAAAAGTGGAAACGATTAGTCGCAACACCCAAAGCGAGCTAGCGCAATTACAGAAAGCGTCAACCAACCTTCGTTCTATCAAAGATAGAAGTGTCTCCAAAATTGTTGTTGCTAATGCTGAACGTGCGGGCTTTGAAGCGATTCTTAATCGCAATGTTAATGTGGCAATAACTCAGTTTGCGGCTGCTCGTAAAGCATGGCCGGATTATCATAACGTTGCTGAGCTTGAAAAAGTCTTACTTAATAAAAAGTCGAGCTTGACCAATGAGGCGAGCTGGCAAGATCTAGAGCAATTAATTCTGCAGAAGTATTCATGGGGTATGCCCGCCGATATTCGAGCAAAATTTCAAAACTAAGCCATAGATTGTTTTATGTGCTGCCTGTGGAAAACGGTAGAATCAGTACTTTCGGTGAATCATTCCCTGTGATGTTAATCTCTCTTCTGCACAGAAGCGTGTAGCATCACTGTATTTCATATTCCGTTCATATTTTTCTCATTGTATATATTCTCACTTCTTCTTACACTGAACCTCTGTTTCGTTTGTTGGCCTTACTAGCCTTGTTTCATCAGTTATTGGTTTTTACTATGTTGAAAAAAATACACCTATTATGCGTACTATTTTCGCTATCGCCACTGGTTATGGGGCAGGACAGCTTGCAAACGCTAGAAGGCAGTGCTGCCTCTAGTGATGCATATGATTGCACCATCGTAGAGCTGGGCGCTGTAGACGGTACTAGCCTTACTACCGCTGAGCGTATTGCTCAAATGGATACAGCATTATTAGATTCGATAGATAAGCATGACAATTGTATTGATCAGGTAGTGAGTAATAATGCAGCGAGTGGTTCGGGGCAAGGTTCGGGGCAAGGTTTAGAATTTGGTTCAGGCGGCGAAGGCGCTGATGGTAACAGTTTTGAAGGTGAGGATTCTGAAAGCCGCAGTTCTGAAGATGACAGTTCTGAAAATGGCAGTTTTGAAAATGATAATAGCAACGGTCGGTCAGAAAGTGTTACTGAGCAAGCCAATAATGAAGATGAAACGAATAAACAGCGACATAATGATCGTCAATTAGCGGGTAATGGTGCCAAAAACCAAGATATTGCAGTCAAAGATAATGACTCTGCCGTATGTCGCCTATTAAAAGATGAGCTAAAAATAGAAACTGACCCTAAAAAGCAATCCGAACTCAAAGAGATTTATAATAGCTACAGCTGTCGTGGCTAACAAAATCTATGATTATTTAGGTAGATATTTATTCAAGCGTCTATCAACGCGTCTATCAAAGCGCTTCACAAAGAGGAAGAAGTACTGTGTTCACCATCAATCAATATACGCTAAATTTTTATCGTAAAGGCCAATCGATGAAAAATTCTTTCCTTTCAAAGTGCTTATCAATATTGCCCAAGCCATCCAAGCCACAGCAGTTACTATCTCTACAAAAGCTGACTGTAGTTTTCGTCTGTTTAATGGGGCTGTCGGCGTGTAAAACATTAGACACCTTCAATAGTAATTCTAATCCACAAGCAGGTCCAAATGTGGGGCCTAGTGTGGGTCCGCAGTCCAACTCCCAAGCGGGTCAAATATATCAAGACCCAAGTAATAAAAAGTATGTTTACAATTCTGATATTTTTCTTGATGTCGTCATTCCGGTATTTTCACCGGGGTTACCGACAGATAGCCGTGGTGAAATTGACTATCAAGCGGTAAGTGATCAAGGCTTATGGCCGCAGTTGCGTCGCGCAGAAGCGAACCGTTTTGCCGTTGAAACAAAACGTGCGGTTGAAAACCTAGGCACCTTTGGCTCCGTCAGTGTGGTGCCCACTGCCACCGCGAGTGGTGATGTCTATGTATTAGGAACCATTAAGCAATCCGATAGCGAAGTGATTAAACTGAGTGTTAACGTTGTAGATAGTCAGGGTAAATCATGGGGTAAACGCCAGTTTGAGCATACCGTTGCGCCCGGCTTTTTTAGAGATAAAACCAACGATAACAAAGATCCTTATGCGCCGATATTTACCGAAGTGGCAGATTATGTATATCAGTTACTGCAATCCAAGTCAGAGAAGCAAAAAGAAACTATTAAAGCAGTGACCGAGTTACGTTATGCACAACTGTATGCGCCAGAAGTGTTTAGTCAGCACCTTAAATTAAATAAGACATGGAATGGTAATTACGAATATGAGCTGGTCAGTTTGCCTAGTAAGAACGATAACATGGTTAATCGAATAAAGCCTTTGCGTGTACAAGACCAGTTGTTTATAGATCGTTTGCAAACCCAATACGAAGGCTTTCATGCAAAATCCAACGAAAGCTATCGTGCTTGGCAAAAAGAAACTTTGCCGGAATTAATTGCGGTGAATAAAGCACGAACGGAGCGAAACGTAAAAGTGGGTGCTGGGATTGCATTGGCCACTCTCGCTATATTATTAGATAGAAACTCCGATTCTGCCGCAGGTGAGGTAGGCACTATTGCTGGCGCTATCGGCAGCACCATACTTATTAGCAGTGCAATGGATAAAAATGCGGAATTAACAGTGCATAAGCAATCGTTAGATGAATTGGGTGAATCCTTAGATCTAGAGTTAAGCCCGCAATTGATGACTCACAAAAATCAAACAGTCGAGCTCACTGGTACTGCAAATGAACAGTATCAACAATGGAAAAACCATCTGCAAAAAATTTATGCATTAGAAAAAACGCCAGACCTGGCACTGTAACCTATTCAGAAACCTATTTATGTTTTTTATAATAGTAGACCTTTACTAGGAGGTGTTGTGTTTGATCAAGATATTGAAGCACTGCGCAATAAACGTAAGTTATTAATACGCCGAATTATGCTTGGAGTGATCTATGTCGCTCTTGCGCTATGGGCATTTTGGCTAGTTTATATCGCTGTACAGCACTTTATGGTGAATGACGACACGGATGTAACGCAGCCGGAGGTTATTACATCGCTTCAAAAAGTATCAAGTCCAAGTACAAGTACAGAAACGACTTCCATCGCTACAAGCTCCGACATAGATCCAGCGTTAAACAATGCCGTTGTTCGTAAAACATTTCAGCAGCAACTGATTGCTTTCGATGCGACGCATAATAATGTCTTTACCGATGCTGACTTCTTAAATTGGTTATCAGCAAGTAATCAATCAGATAAAAAAATAGCAGTTAGTAATAGTAAAGCTAAAGCATTAACCTTATTTGCTTCTGCTCATTATCAAGAAGCCGTTGTAGAACTTCAGCGGGCAGATGAGAAAGCGAATGCCGTAACGCAATCGTGGCATCAAGCCTATGAAGATAAGCTCAATCAAGCCCAGCAAGCCTACAATAAAGAAGACGTTAAACTTGCAGAGCTGTATCTTAATCAAGCCCTCGCGATTAAACCCAATGAGCCGCGCGGTTTATCCTTACAGCAACAGCTTAATAGCTATCCTCGGGTAGCCGAATTATTATCTGCCCTTAAGGTAGCAAAAATCGAAAACAATTTACAAAAGCAAGCCGATACACTGCAGCAGATTATCGCGCAAGATAGTACGCGTATTGGATTAGTGAAAGAGTTAGGCGTCGTCACAAAAAAATTAAATGACGACAGATTTAATCAAGCCATTAGGCGTGGTGTGGTTGCTATTGAGCAAGAGAACGTTTCTGCCGCGAATACTGCCTACAAGCAAGCTAAAGCGATTTATCCTCAGCGTACGGAAGTGGTTTCCTTACAGAAAAAGATAGCCCAGCAACAAGCGGCAGTAAACCTTCAAACAAGTTTGACCAATGTTAAAAAAGCGGTACAAGCAGATGATTGGCAGCGTGTGCTGGCGCTCAGCAAAGCGAAAACGAATACCGCATTACAAGACTATGCCACACAAGCGCAACAGATATTGCAGCAGCAAAAAACGGCGGCAGCTTATTTAGCACGCCCAGAACGTTTGCAAGATCAAGGTGTGCGCCAGCAAGCTCAAAACTTCATCAAAAGTAATATCTCGCTCACATTAAAAAGTCCGGCGTTTGCACAGCAAGTAGCATTACTTAGTCAAAAAGTAGAGGACGCAAACCGACAACAAGAGCTGCGCATTACTTCCGACGGTAAAACCGATATATGGGTGTTAGGTGTGGGCCATGTGGGAAAAGTGGCTAAGTCTACCGAAAAAAGTATCCAGCTTTATCCGGGGAAATATACCCTAGAAGGGCGCTGCGAAGGCTATCGCAATAAACAACAATCTATAACACTATCGTCTTCTGCGGTAGGCAATATCTATTTGGTGTGTGATGAACGAATTTGATCAAATAATACAAAGCGCAAGAAAAAAGCGCTTTTTGCAATACAGTATTATCGGCAGCTTGGTGGCGATAGGTTTATTCGTTTACTTATCATGGTTGTTTTTAGCGAAGGGCTATGTGATTACTATTTTACCTGCGGAAGCGCAAGCCAGTGCCACAGTGAATGTCCGCCAAGGTCAGGGCTTTTATATTAGTGACGTACTTTATCTATTAACCGAGCAGGCAACTGTAGAGGTAGGCGCAGACGGTTTTGAAACCGAAACCTTACGTATTACGGATATCAGAGATACTAAAATATCAGTTACCTTAACGCCTAGTCCGGGAGTATTAATAGCGACTACTCAGCCAGGCTTGCCAGATACAGAATGGTCTATTAATAATGCGCTTGTACATATTGGTGAAACCTTGGAGCAGCCATTGCCGCCGGGGGAGCATACACTGCTGGTTCGGCATAAATATTATCAACCAATAGAAGAAACGTTTTTGATCGAGCGCCAGCAGCAACAAGAAAAAAGCTGGGAGTTAACACCGGTTAATGGGCAGCTAATAATGGATTCCTCTCCTATTCCAGCGAACGTCATTATCAACGGCGAAGATATGGGTAAAACCCCAATCAACATGGAAAAACCCGCAGGTGTGTATGCCATCGAAATCAGTGCCGAGGGTTACGATACTATTGAAGAACAGGCAGAGATTACTTATAAGAAGCCGCAAATAAAGCGTCAGTATCAGCTGGCTTTACGCAAAGGCTCTGTATCGTTAACACTATCGCCTATTGGCGGTGAATTGTTTATTGATGGCGTATTGGTAAAAACGAATAACACATCAACAAACACTATTGCCTTATCTGCTAATCAAGTGCATCGTATTCGCTATCAGTTAGCGGGGCATACGAATGTTCAAGAACAAATAAAGGTAGCACCGGATGAAAAAAAATCATTATCTATTCAGTTACAAAAAACTTTCGGTACTATTACGGTTTCAACGACACCAGCAGCAACGATTCGCTTAAATGGCAGCGTTGTTGGGCAGTCTTCTTTCAAACAAAAACTATCGACAGTGCCACAGCAGTTTACTTTTTCCCGTGACGGATATCGTACCCAAACACAAACTATTACGCCTACTGCAAATCAAAATAAAACGATCAATATTCGTTTGCTAAGCGAATTTGATGCTCGCCGTAAAGAAGGTAAACCGTTGTTTGTGTCTACCTTAGGTATCAAACTACAGCCTGTTACATTAAATCGTTTTACGATGGGCTCACCACCCAATGAAAAAGGCCGGCAGCGTAACGAATTTCCTATCGCTGTAGATTTTACTCGCCGAATTTGGGTAAGCCAGCACGAAATTACTGAAGCGCAGTATTCTGCATTGGATGGATCAAAGCCCAACACCACTTTGCCTGTAAGCGATATTACTTGGGTGGAGGCCGTGCGTTACTGTAATTGGTTAAGTGAACAAGAAGGCTTGCCCGCGTTTTATAAAATACAAAATGGACGCGTGACGGGTTTTGATGCGACATCAACCGGTTATCGCCTGTTAAGTGAGGCCGAGTGGGAATGGTTAGCAAAAAAAGCGAAACGGTCGGTATCAACGATGTACATCTGGGGTGATAGCGAACGCCTCCCCAAAAAGGCGGGTAATATTGCGGACAAAAGCCTTAGTAGTGCGACGTTTTATATTCGCGATTACAGCGATGGTTTTTCTGGGAAAGCACCGGTAGGCAGCTTTAAAGCTGATCGTTCCGGTTTATATGATCTATTTGGTAATGTTAGCGAATGGGTTCATGATAACTACACCAATACACCACCTAGCAAATCGCAGTTCGTTGATTATATGGGGGCAACACGGGGAGTAGGTCATATCGTGAAAGGCGCTAACTACAGCAGCGGTCGCTTTGCAGAATTTCGCGGTGCTTATAAACAAGTCAGTGAAAGTAAAGACCCGACTATTGGTTTTAGAATTGCTCGGTATGCAAACTAGACATTTAATTGTGAACAAAAATGGCTCAACAATGAAACAACATAAATGGATAAAAGTAATAGCGCTAGTAATGCTCTTAGTGGCAGGTTCTGCCGTGGCGGTTAACTTTAGTTTAGATTCACCCACCCGTTTTCCAGTGGATATTTAATATGAAAATGCATAACGATAATATGAACCCTTCTTGGATGCTATCGGGCATTGTCTTGGTGGCGAGCTTTACCATCATGCACTTACTTTTTGAGGGTGTCATTCGTCCTAATGCCGAAGCCGCATTAAGCGGCGAAGGCACGACTGCCATGCTTAACTTTTTTGTGATCTTTAAAGATCTCGAGCAACAGTTGTGTTTATCGGCGGCGG
>AEVK01000162.1 GCA_000209515.2 gamma proteobacterium IMCC1989 | reverse complement strand
AGTAAAAGATGGCGAAGTAACGAGCCGTCAAAATGGCGTGATGGTATCCATGGTCAAAGGTAAAACAGCCGCTTATTCATTGTTTAACTTACAAAGCCGTGGCCGCTTATTTTTAGGTCATGCGGTAGATGTTTACGAAGGTCAGATTATTGGTCTTCATGCGCGCGATAATGATCTAGCTGTTAACCCAATTAAAGGTAAGCAGCTAACAAACGTTCGCGCCTCTGGTACTGATGAAGCATTAACGTTATCGCCACCGGTAAAACATACTTTAGAGCAGGCGTTAGAATTTATCGAAGATGATGAGCTGGTAGAAGTGACGCCAGACAGCATTCGTTTGCGTAAGAAGTTTTTGACAGAAAACGAACGTAAACGCGCTAAAAAATAGATAGACACTACATACGTGTATTATCAAAATACCGAAGCTTGAAAAGGCTTCGGTATTTTTTTGCCTGCGAGTTACTCTAGCTTTATTTAAGTCCAGTTTAATCAAGCCTAGTTTAATCGGGTGAGTTAGAGGGATGTTTAAAGCAGCTAGTTAAGTGGTCGTTTACCATGCCGGATGACTGCATAAAAGCATAGCAAATAGTCGGACCAACAAAAGAAAATCCTGCCTTTTTCAACGCCTTACTCATGGCTTCGGATGCGGGAGTGGATGTAGGAACTTCGCTTAAATCTTTCCACTGGTTAATGATGGTTTTGTGATCGGTGAATTGCCATAAGAAATCACAAAAGCTGCCGCCATCTTGTCTTATCGCTAAATAGGCAGTGGCGTTTTTGCTAAACGCTTTAACCTTTAATTTATTGCGAATGATGCCTGTGTTTTGTAACAATTCGGCGTGTTTTTCTTCAGTGTATTGTGCCATTTTCTCGGCGTTAAAATAATCAAAAGCCTCGCGATAGTTCTCGCGTTTTTTTAAAATAGTAATCCACGATAAGCCTGCTTGGGCGCCTTCCAGCAACAACAGTTCAAAGAGCTCTTGATCATCTTTTTTAGGTATGCCCCACTCGTTGTCATGATAGTCAACATAAATGGCATCTGTGCCGCACCACGAGCAGCGCTCGTGAGTATCATTTGTCATCCTAAGCTCCAATATTGCTGTGGTATTTCTTGAGATTGTAGAGCTTTACGACTATGGTTAGCAACACGCGAGGCGTTATTCATCTATAAGTCGTATTTTTAGTAGATCGCGCCGTCGTGAGAGTCTTAATACCTAAGTCACCGCTCAAGAATCATTGCCTCAGTAAGCTTCAAAACTTTTGATTATCTAGGTCGTGTTATGCAAATACTTTACCCTTCTATCAAGCCTAATCGCTCATTTTATCTGGATGTCGATGATATCCATCAGTTGTATGTTGAAGAGTCGGGCGATGAAAATGGTATTCCTGTGTTGTTTATCCATGGTGGCCCGGGTGGGGGCTGTTCTGAGCAAGACCGGCGCTTCTTCAACCCTGAAAAGTATCGCATCATCTTATTCGATCAACGAGGGGCTGGCTTGTCTAAGCCACACGCAGAGTTGCGTGACAATACCACCCAACATTTAATCGATGATATCGAGAAAATTCGTGATCACTTAAACATAGAAAAGTGGGTTCTGTTTGGTGGTTCATGGGGATCAACACTGGCGCTGTTATACGCCCAGTCATTTCCTGAGCGAGTATTAGGTATGGTGTTGAGAGGCATTTTTTTGTGCCGTCCTGCAGACTTACAATGGTTTTATCAAGAAGGTGCTAGCCATATATTCCCTGATTATTGGGAGAAGTTTATCGCTCCCATTTATCATGACCCCACTTATCATGCCCCCGCTTATCATGACAGGCATGTAGGCGATAAGAAGGTAAGCCCTGTTGATCACATCAACGCTTATTACGATTTGCTTACCAGTGATAACGAATTAGAAAAAATGCAAGCAGCTAAGCAGTGGTCTTTATGGGAAGGGCGTTGCGCGACGTTACAGCCCAGCCCGACTATAGAAAAAGTATTTGGTCATCCTCGGTTAGCTTTGGCCTTGGCGAGAATCGAGGCTCACTATTTTGTTAATCGCGCCTTTATTCGTGATAATGAAATTGAAAATAATTGTGATGTATTAGCCGATATCCCCAGCATTCTTATTCATGGTCGATACGATATGGTGTGCCCATTGGATAATGCATTTACCTTGCAAAAGAATTGGCCCAATGCTCAGTTGCGTATTATTAGAGATGCAGGCCACTCATCGAAAGAGCCGGGTATTTCTGATGCCTTGATTAAAGCGACAGATGAAATGGTCAGCTTGCTCAGTAATGATCAGCCTGCATAAGCTCACTGAATGATCACATAAGAGAGATGCAGTGGTAGCAGTAACCGTAACTGTAACGGTGATAACGGATAACGGATAACGAAATGACGCAAAATATTCTATATTATATTCATGACCCTATGTGTAGTTGGTGTTGGGGGTTTCGTCCCGCATGGGATACGCTGAGGTCTAAATTGCTTGATACTTATCCTACTTTAGATATACGTAATATAGTGGGTGGTTTGGCGCCAGATTCGGATGAAGCGATGCCGTTAGAAATGCAGCATATGTTGCAATCTACTTGGCAACGTATTCAGAAAAATATTCCCAGCACCGTATTTAATTATGACTTTTGGCAAACGGGTGAGCCTCGTCGTTCTACCTATCCGGCTTGTCGAGCAGTCATTGCTGCTGGACAGCAATCCCCAGTAAACAATGTGTTAAGAGCAGATAATACAAATGAAAATGCGATGATTTTCGCTATTCAGCAAGCCTATTACCTACAAGCTGAAAATCCCTCTAACCATGATGTTCTGATTGCTTGTGCAGAAAGTATTGGCTTGGACTCCGCTCGTTTTATCCAAGATATTAATAGCGAAACAACACAGCAAAGGCTCTTGAAAAATATTTCGGAATATCGGCGTTTGGCGCAATTATCGGGTATATCCGGTTTCCCTAGTATGGTTCTGTCGTGTTCTCTCCAAAATGAAACGGCTTACCATGCCATTGCGATTGACTATAATCATCCCCAAGCCATGTTCGATGCGATTCTACAGCACCTGAGCATATAGCGTGAGCGTCATGAGTGTAACCTCTGTCGACCTACGTTTTCTTTAAACTGTTCTTTTACATCTGTAATAAATGAATAAGACAGGATAAAATGTCACGAGCTATATTCCTCTTACTTGCATAGAGGTGTTGAAATACTAATCGGTAAAACGTTGGAAAACGTTAATTGCAACTAAATGTAATAAACAAATTTAACAAAAAAACTTAACAAAAAGAGTAAGGTGGAAGCGATATGAGTGAAGTGCGTAGTGAGCTAAAATATTTGGCCTCTCATGAGTGGGCGCGTGTTGAAGAAGATGGCACTGTAACAGTTGGTATTTCTGATAACGCGCAGTCGAGTCTAGGTGACGTGGTCTACGTTGAAGCTCCTGAAGTGGGTTCTGAGGTGTCAGCGGGCGATCAAGCCGGCGTGGTAGAGTCGGTAAAAGCGGCATCTGATATTTATTCACCGATATCCGGTGTGGTTATCGCGATTAACGAAGCGCTAGAAGATGAGCCGGAAACGGTTAATAGCTCGCCTTATGATGATGGTTGGTTTTTCAAAGTGCAGCCATCTAATGTTGATGAGTTAGCCGATGCCTTGGATGCGGATGCATATTCAGCAACTATCGAAGAGTAAAAAAGTTTTGCATACCATTTGGTAAGTCATGCGCTATCTAAGTACTGGTATCAAGCACCATAAAAAAATCACCTGCGGGTGATTTTTTTATGTGCGGAATAGTGTACTAGCTAACGATTAGGTATTTGTCTTTAAGCTAATAATGGGCCACTGTTTTTCCTCCGCTAAGAGACTAAGCTTCTCGTCTGGGTCTACTGCAATAGCGGTATCCACATATTCTAATAATGGAGCATCGTTAATCGAATCGCTATAAAACGTGGTGTGTGTGAATACGTGTTGATGCTGATCTTGCTGCTCTGCTAACCATTGCTTTAGGCGTGTGATCTTGCCTTCTTGAAAGCAAGGTGTGCCAGCTATTTTACCTGTGAATGTAGCTGTTAGTGTGCTTTTAGACGTATCGCCAATCACTTCAGGGTCGGTTGCCAATAGATGCGGGATGCCCATCATCTTTACAATAGGCTCCGCGATAAAACGATTGGTTGCCGTAATTACCAGCAAAGTGTCCCCATCTGCTTGATGCTGAGCAATCAATTGACCGGCTTTGTCTTGGCGCAAAGGCATAATTACTGTCGCCATAAACTTATCATGTAAGCGCGATCGTTCAGAGAGTGGCAATGTGGTTAGCGGGGCGAGTACAAAAGCTTGATATGCAAAAATATCTAAGGTTTTAGCTTGATATTGCTGATAAAACTCATCGTTTTTTTGCCGATAAAAATCGGCGTCCACAACTCCTTCGTCTACTAAAAAATTACCCCAAGCATAGTCGCTGTC
>AEVK01000163.1 GCA_000209515.2 gamma proteobacterium IMCC1989 | reverse complement strand
GTTTTATGGAAACGTTCACAGATGCCATTGGTTTGTGGTGACATCGCTTTAGTTTTGGTGTGATCAATGTTATTAATCGCTAAATAGAGCTGATAATCATGTTGATCAACACGGCCACAATACTCTGTGCCACGATCAGTGAGTATGCGTAGCATGGGTAGCTCTTGCTCTTCAAAGAAGGGGAGTACCTCGTCATTCAATACATCAGCGGCAGTAATCGG
>AEVK01000164.1 GCA_000209515.2 gamma proteobacterium IMCC1989 | reverse complement strand
ACCACTACCTGAAATAAATACGCCTTGTTTACGCAATTCATTACTGGTGCGATGTTTTTTCTGGAATTTTTTCTGGAACAGGCACTCGCTTTTTCCCCTGTCATAAACGTAAAGGCCTTGCGTTGTCTTGGCAGCGTTATTATCTATAGGCCTCTTACTATCTACAACTGGTTAGGTACAGGTGTAATTCAAGCAATAGACCCCGGCTGAGCAGAAGTGCTATATTGCTATCCTTTAAGCCCTAATAAAAAAAGAAGGTTTCGGAAGGCCGGTATGGATAAAAGAACACTCACTGAAACAGACATTATCACTAAATACCTACTACCAGCACTAGAAAAATCTGGTTGGGACAACATGACGCAGATTCGCCAAGAGGTTAAGTTGCGTGATGGTAAGGTCATCGTGCGTGGTCAAATCGGTATGCGCCAAACCGTAAAATCTGCCGATATCGTTCTTTACCATAAGCCGAGTATGCCACTAGCCGTTATCGAGGCAAAAGCCAATAAACATGATATTGCTAAAGGTATGCAGCAAGGCCTAGATTACGCTGAACTATTAGAAGTTCCCTTTATCTTTGCCTCTAATGGTGACGGTTTTGTCTTTCACGATAAAACCGCAAAAGCAGGAGAGCCAATAGAGCGTGAGATCACATTAGAAGAATTTCCAAGCCCTGAAGAGTTATGGCGTAAGTATGCTCAGTGGCGCGGGTATGAAGATGATCAAATAACGACAATTACTCAAGACTATCATGATGACGGTAGTGGAAAAGCCCCAAGGTATTATCAGCTACAAGCCATAAACAAAACTGTAGAAGCAGTAGCTAGAGGCCAAAACCGTATCTTACTGGTTATGGCCACTGGCACAGGTAAAACCTATACCGCATTCCAAATCATTTGGCGGTTGTGGAAAGCTAAAAAGAAAAAACGCATTCTGTTTTTGGCCGACCGTAACATACTGGTTGATCAAACCCGTATTAATGACTTTCAGCCCTTTGGTCAGGCAATGACCAAAATCACAGGCCGAACAGTTGATCCTGCTTATGAAATTCACCTGGCTTTATATCAAGCATTAACAGGGCCAGAGGAATATCAAAAAGCCTATAAACAAGTTGACCCAGACTTCTTTGATCTCATTGTTATCGACGAGTGCCACCGTGGTAGTGCCGCCGATGACAGTGCATGGCGTGAGATACTTGAGTACTTTGGTTCAGCAGCACAAGTCGGCTTAACAGCCACACCTAAAGAAACGGATGAAGTATCTAACACCGATTACTTTGGAGATCCTGTTTATACCTACTCACTAAAAGAAGGCATTGAAGACGGCTTCTTAGCACCCTACAAAGTCGTGCGTGTTGATTTAGATATTGATGCCTTGGGTTGGCGACCAACTGATGGTCAGGTCGACAAACATGGCGAAGTCATAAAAGACCGAATCTACAACAGCAAAGATTTTGATAGAGCATTGGTTATAGATGAACGTACTGAGTTAGTCGCTAAAACGATAAGCTCATATCTGCAACGTACCGACCCAATGGCTAAAACCATTGTCTTCTGTAACGATATTAATCATGCCGAACGTATGCGTAGAGCCTTAATAAATTTAAATCCAGAACAAGTAAAGAAAAACGAAAAGTATGTAATGAAAATTACGGGCGATGATGATGTCGGTAAAGCCCAACTAGATAACTTCATCAACCCTAAAAAAGCGTACCCTGTAATTGCTACAACTTCAGAGCTTATGACAACAGGGGTAGATGCTAAAACCTGCAAGCTTGTCGTGCTAGACCAAAACATTCAATCCATGACCAAGTTTAAACAAATTATAGGCCGTGGTACTCGTATTGATGATAGATACAACAAACTATGGTTTACCATTCTCGACTTCAAAAAAGCCACCGAGCTATTTGCCGACCCAACCTTTGATGGTGTGCCAGAGAAAGTGCTCGTTAGAACACCCGATGACATTAATGATTTAGACAATCCCAATTTTGATAACGACCTAGAAGATGATTCAGTATCAGATGATGAAACAGGCGGCAGTGATGGATCAGGTATAAATAAAGCTCAAAAGCCAGACTTCACAACCGGCGCCATAGAAGATGACGACAAAGAGCCTTTTGTTAAATACCATATTTCAGGGGTAGAAGTCAGAAAAGTAGCTGAACGTGTGCAATACTACGGCACTGATGGCAAGCTCGTCACCGAATCGTTTAAAGACTACACCAAGCAAAAAGTCTTGCAGCAATATACCTCACTTAATGACTTTGTAAAAAGCTGGAACGAAGCAGACCGTAAACAAATCATTATTGATGAATTAGCCTCTCATGGCGTTATCTGGAAGGCGCTAGAAGAAGATGTTAGTAAAGAGATGGGCGCTTTTGATCTTATCTGCCACGTGGTATTTGACCAACCGCCTCTAACACGCCGAGAGCGTGCAGAAAATGTCAAAAAGCGTAACTACTTTACCCAATACAGTGAAAAAGCCCAAAAGGTGCTGGAGTCGCTATTAGACAAGTATGCTGATAGCGGTGTTACAGAGATCGAATCTAAAGATGTATTAAAGGTCACCCCGTTTAGAGAAATGGGCAGACCACTAGAAATTAAAAAGAAAGCCTTTGGTGGCAAAGAACAGTACGAGCAAGCCATCAGCGATTTAGAAAAGGCCTTATACGACTATAGTTCAACAAGTGCTTAATCACACTTTGGCAAGTCACAGAATTTAAGAGAAGTTTATGTCAATTTCATCAGTCATTAAATCCATTCAAGACATCATGCGTAAAGACGCTGGTGTAGATGGAGATGCGCAGCGCCTTGGCCAAATGTCATGGTTACTATTTTTAAAAATCTTTGATGCCCAAGAAGAAGAGCTTGAAGATGAGCAAGATAATTATAAATCACCTATCCCCACTCGTTATCTATGGCGCAACTGGGCTGCGAATAGCCAAGGTATGACAGGCGATGAGCTACTGGGTTTTATCAACAACAATCTAATCCCCGATCTTAAAACCCTCACCGCGCCGATAGATTCAAACCCGAGAGGTTACGTCGTTAAAGAAGCCTTCAGTGATGCCTTTAACTACATGAAAAACGGCACATTATTGCGACAAGTCGTCAATAAGTTAAATGAGATAGACTTTACCAGCTCAGAAGAGCGCCACCTATTTGGTGATCTGTACGAGCAAATACTAAAAGACTTACAAAGCGCAGGTAATGCCGGTGAGTTTTATACCCCCCGAGCCGTTACTCGTTTTATTGTGCAAATGATCAACCCACAATTGGGTGAATCTGTTTTAGATCCTGCTTGTGGTACTGGCGGCTTCTTGGCTTGCTCTGCAGACCTATTGAGTGATCAGGTTGGTGGCGATACAGATAAGTACAACCTATTCCAAGAATCCCTGAGAGGCGTAGAGAAAAAACAACTTCCGCACTTATTGTGTACCACAAATATGATGTTACACGGTATTGAAGTGCCTAAAAACATCAGGCATGGCAATACACTCAGCAAACAACTTTCCAGCATAGATGAAGATGATCAAGTCGATGTCGTCGTTTCCAATCCACCTTTTGGTGGCATGGAAGAAGACGGTATTGAAAAGTTCTTTCCAGCAGAAATGCAAACCCGCGAAACAGCAGATTTGTTTTTGCAGTACATAGTCGAGATTCTTAACGAGAAAGGGCGAGCCGCCGTAGTGCTGCCAGACGGCACTCTATTTGGTGAAGGCGTTAAAACTAAAATTAAAAAAATGTTACTCGAAGAATGTAACTTACATACCTTAGTACGCCTGCCCAATTCAGTCTTCGCGCCCTATACCAGCATTAAAACGAACATCCTATTCTTTGAGAAAGGCAAACCAACCAAAGAAATCTGGTACTACGAAGTACCTTTGCCAGAAGGTGTGAAAGCTTTTAATAAAACCAAACCTATGAAGTTAGAAGACTTCGCGGCGTGTACTGAGTGGTGGGGTGAAGGTAAAAATATTAAGGCCAAAACGAAGCGAAAAAACCGTGTAGAAAATGAGTTTGCTTGGAAGGTTGATATACAAACAATTATTGACCGCAACTACAACCTCGATATTAAAAACCCACACGTAGGCGAACAAATAAATCACGACCCAGAAGAACTACTGGCCGACTACGATAAGCAACAACAAGATATTCAGCGATTACGTAACCAATTAAAAGGAATTTTAAGCGAAGCACTAACCCAAAAGTAAAGGAGATACGTCATGACCACACCAAATATAGAAATCTACCAAACCGCCGATGGCAACACCGGCGTTAAAGTACGTTTTGAAGGGGAAACCCTATGGCTTACGCAATCTCAAATGGCCGAGCTGTTTGATGTGCAAGTGCAAAATATCACTATGCACATAAAAAATATTTATAAAGAACAAGAGCTGATGGAAGGAGCAACCTGTAAGGAATTCTTACAAGTTCAAACGGAAGGTAAGCGAGCCGTTGAAAGAAGCCGAAAACATTATAGTTTAGATATGGTGATTTCAGTCGGATACCGCGTTCATTCAAGCAGAGCGACCCAATTTCGTATATGGGCAACCAAGCGCTTACGTGAATACTTAGTTCAGGGCTACACACTAGATCAGCAGCGGTTCGATACCAACTCTGCGGAATTACAGCAGGCACTGAAATTAATTGAAAAAGTCGCTCAAAGCCCACAAATGAATCAAGACGAAGGTCGAGGCTTAGTCGAAATTCTCAGCCGCTATACCCAAACCTTTTTATGGCTACAGCGTTATGATGAGGGCCTTTTAAATAACCCCCAAGGCCAAGTTGGCGGCGTATTACTTAGCCCCAGTGAAGGTATGCACGCATTAAACACCCTAAAAGCACAATTAATAGAAAGAGGTGAGGCAACAGAACTATTTGCCAAAGTGCGAGGCGATGGTTTGGCGGGTATCTTT
>AEVK01000165.1 GCA_000209515.2 gamma proteobacterium IMCC1989 | reverse complement strand
AAGTTATTTACAAAAAGTTATTTACAAAAAAATCATAGCAACGGTGATAACAGCAACCTGTCGATTAAAGACGCTTATTGTCTCGCGGTAATAATTTGATATTGCGCGGGCGTGAGTTCCGGTAACTTTTGTAAAAATGCCACCATTGCCCAAATACGATCATCATCGTGAGTGGGGCCAAAAGCCGCCATTCCCGATGCCATAATGCCGTGCTTAATCACCCAAAATTGTTGTCGAGCAATCACACTAGGATCGTCGTGTGAGCCTTCGCCATGATCATGGTCGTGCTGATCTGCCGTTAAGGTTAAATTGGGTGGTGATGGATACAAGCCTAGGGTCATATCGTTTTCTGTTTGCCCCGGTGTTAAATGGCAGCCCGCACACATATCGTTATAGTCTGCGCCGCCAGATAATAAAAGCAAGGGATCATTTAGCGGCGGCACGTCAATATCTTTTGCTGCGCGGGCAATAGATTTTGTGCGCAAGGTTTCTAACACCCAAAAAGTCAGCGCATTGTGTTTGTTATCCGCACCGATAGGATATATACCTGAATAAATAAAACCGATAGCCAATATAACCGCAACCAGTAAAGTAATAGAAATGTGTTTAAGATAGCTTATCATTATTATTGGCCTTTTTTTGTTGTGTATTCTCAGACAGTGCGATGTCTTTGTCATCGCCCATCGCTTGCTTAAACCCTTTTAGTGCGCTGCCTAAATCATTACCCATACCTGTTAATTTTTTTGTGCCGAATAATACAATAACAATGGCGAGTACAATCAGTAATTGCCAAATACTAATACCTGTAATTCCCATACTATTTTCTCCTTATTCAATGAATAAAAAAATCAACGAAAAACACGGTCACAAAGTGAGGAAATGCCCCACTCTATTACCCTATTGAAAAATGACTTTATTGAGCAATTCCTCAGTGTTTTTTTTTCATATCCCCATGATGCCCATTATCTTCATGCTTT
Organism: gamma proteobacterium IMCC1989; assembly: GCA_000209515.2. Taxonomy (GTDB): domain Bacteria; phylum Pseudomonadota; class Gammaproteobacteria; order Pseudomonadales; family Cellvibrionaceae; genus Endobugula. The sequence continues at coordinate 2,837 of AEVK01000165.1, read as the reverse complement.
TCTTTTTTGCTCTCCTGATGTTCCGTCATCTCTTTGTGTACATTATCGCCGTGATGTTCGCTCGCCATACATTGTTTCATCATGGCTTGTGTAATAGGGTCATTCATATCCATCTTAGAATGATCCATATCTTTCATCGCTTCACATTTTGGTTTTTCTGCATTTTTCTTTTTATGCAACTCTGGAGCATGAGCATAAACGTTACTAGCCAGTAAAATGCTGCTGGTTAGGATAGTTAACGTAGTAAGAGTTGATTTTTTAATGGCTGTTTTTAAAAAGTATTTCATTGTTTTTTCCTAATAATGTAATGATTTTTGAATAGTGTGGTTTTCATAAGCATGATTTAAAACAATTATTTAAAACTAGGCTTTAAAACCATGCTTTAAAACCAACAACAAATTGAGTGTCTTCGGTATTTTTTCCATCCTGTATCGCTAAGCGTTTAGTTTCACCGTGTTTGGCCTCCCAGTTAACACCTATATAGGGAGCAAATTCACGACGAATTTCATAAGCCAAACGTAATCCTATTTCTGAGCTAGCCAGACCAGAACCTGTTTCGGTCTCCAGATCGGTTTGACCAAAAAAATTGAGCTCTACTTCGGGAATAAATACTAAGCGTTGGGTAATCATTTGCTCGTACTCGGCTTCAAAGCGAAACGCACTCCTACCTGACTCCCCAATAAATAACGCGGTATCAATCTCAACGTAATAAGGCGATAACCCTTGAAAACCGATCACCGCCCAATTACGTTCTGGCTGAGGATCGAAGTCGCGTTTTACGCCTATCTGAAAATCCCAAAAAGGCGATATCGCTCTACCGTATAACAACTGTAGCTCGGCTTTTTCGTTAGTACCGTCAACACGCTCCACCTCGGTTTTCAGCCACAATTTATTCAGGTCATAACCAACCCATCCTTGTGCCTTTAGTACATCGGGGTCTTCATCACCGCTGCGAGTTTCAAGCTGGTCGATGGTGAGCATAAACAATATGGGATCGTCTTTTGCGCCTGCAAAAACCGATTGCCCACTTGTCATTAATACGGCGGCTAGTAGCCCTGAAGTGAATAGGCTTGATGGTTTTCTTATGCATTCTTTCATTAATATATTCATTAGCTTATCCATACCTCGCGCATCATACCGGGCATGTGATAAAGCAAATGACAGTGATACGCCCATTTACCTTTTGCATCGGCAGTGACTAAGTAACTCACGCTAGAACCAGGGTGAACCATGATGGTGTGTTTACGTGGAATATAGTTGGGTTCACCTGTTTCCAATTCGCTCCATACGCCATGTAAATGAATGGGGTGTGTCATCATCGTATCGTTGACCAATACAATTCGCACACGCTCGCCGTATTTCAATGCTAATGGTTCTGCATCGGCAAAGTTAATGCCATTGAATGACCACATATAGCGGCTCATGTTACCCGTTAAATGCAGCTGTATTTCGCGCTCTGGCTCACGGGTATCAATGGTGGGAGTAAGATTACGAATATCGGCGTAGGTTAATACTTTACGACCATAACGCTGCTGATGATCACGCAAACCAATACCGGGGTCGTTAATGCCGTTTTGCATAATTTCTGCTCGCATATCGACGTGAGGGCCAAACTCGGTTTTAGCATGAGCGATTTCGCTATTAGTGCCGTACCCTGCTTTGCCTAGACTGCTACCACCATGGTTCATACTATGATCCATTTTACTGTGGTCTATTTCGCCTGTTCCACTATGCATCGTACTGTGATCCATTTGGCTGTGATCCATTTCCATCGGTGCTGAACCGTGTCCCATTTTACTGTGATCGATTACCGCAGCAGTGCTAGCGGCAGCCATGCCACCATGTCCTGTGTGTGCACCATGATCCATGCCTACCATCGACATCCCCATATCACTGTGCCCCAAGGTTGGCGCATAATCCATAGCAGGAATCTCGGCTTCTAGTGAGGCATCAGTAGTTAGTACGCCACGGGTAAACCCTGTACGGTCGATACTTTGGGCAAAAATGGTATAAGCACTATCACCATTAGGCTCAACGACTACATCGTAGGTTTCCGCTACGCCTATACGGAATTCGTCAATACTCACAGGTTCGATATTTTGTCCGTCACTGGCAACAACGGTCATTTTTAAGCCCGGAATACGCACATCAAAAATGGTCATGGCGGCAGCATTCACAAAACGTAAGCGAACTTTCTCGCCTTTTTTGAATAAAGCTTTCCAACCATCTTCCGGTGTCATGCCGTTCATTAAGAAGGTATAGGTTTCGCCAGTGACATCGGCGATATCCGTTTCACTCATACGCATCTGATTCCACATACTGCGTTCATTCCACGTATTACTGACGCCTTTTTCTTTGATATCCCGCCACAAGTCCCCTGCCGTTCTTTCTCGACGGTTGTAGTAGTGGCTCATTTTTTTCAGTTTGGCATAAACGTTTTCAGGGGTTTCATCGGTCCAATCCGATAAAATCACCACATGATCACGATCATAAGCGACAGGATCAGGTTCTTTAGGATCGATGACAATCGCGCCATACACTCCCGTTTGCTCTTGGAATCCTGAATGGCTGTGATACCAGTAAGTGCCGCTTTGGTTGACTGCGAATTGATATTCATAGGTATCGCCCGGCTTAATGCCTGCAAAGCTGAGACCCGGCACACCATCCATATTGGACGGTAGAATCATGCCATGCCAGTGAATCGAACTGTCATGAGATAAGTTGTTTTTAACTCTTAATGTAACGGTCTCGCCTTCTTTCCAGCGTAAAATAGGCGCTGGTAATGAGCCATTCACGGTTGTCGCAATTTTTTCCTTGCCGGTCATATTGACAGTCTG
>AEVK01000166.1 GCA_000209515.2 gamma proteobacterium IMCC1989 | reverse complement strand
TGTTTTATTTACTTTTTACTTACTGTTTTACTTGCTCTGTTATTTGCCTAAACGCTCATGTAAATAACGAGTATTAAGATAATTTTCTCTTAGCTAATTCAATGGCTAAACCACCTACATTGCCGGCACCTTGCGTCATGAGAATATCGTTCGGCATAATGACTTCTTTTACAATGGCAGGCACACCATCGACACCCTCTACAAAAATAGGATCCACTTTTCCGCGATTACGAATACTCCGACTTAAGTGACGACCATCCGCACCTATTATTGGCTCTTCTCCTGCCGAATAAACATCTAGTAGAATGAGTACATCTACTTTAGATAACACATCAACGAAATCCTCATACAAATCACGAGTCCGTGAATATCGATGCGGTTGATAAATCATCACCAATCTTTTTTCTGGCCAACCCGCTCTCACCGCTTGAATGGTCGCATCGACTTCTCGTGGGTGATGACCATAATCATCCACCAACATGGCTGTACCACTTTCGTCAGGATTGCCTACTGAATCACCTACTGGATTACCTACTGAGTTGCCTACTGGATAATCGCCATAAATTTGAAAACGGCGACCCACACCTTCAAAATTTAACAACCCTTTTTGAATAGATTGCACTTCGATTTTCTCATCGACTGCAATAGCAATGGCGGCCAAGGCATTCAATACATTATGATTACCGGGCATATTAAGTTGAATATCAATCTCTTCGCCTTCTGCAAGATGATCACTCTTTACCTTAAAGCGCGTTTGCGTTTTTTCTTGCTCAACCGCAATCGCTTGATAATCATTATCTTCACTAAAACCATACGTGATAACTTGACGAGAAATGTCAGGCAACAATTCTTGAATCACTGGGTCATCGCCACACACCACTAACAAACCATAAAAAGGTAAGTTATGAATAAATTCAACAAAGGTTTTTTTCAAACGAGAAAAATCGCCTTCGTAAGTATCCATATGGTCTGCATCGATGTTCGTAATGACCGATACCATTGGCTGTAAATGCAGGAACGAGGCATCACTTTCATCCGCTTCCGCTATTAAATATTGACTCGTGCCTAATTTAGCATTGCTACCGGTACTATGGACTAAGCCACCAATTACAAATGTAGGATCTAAACCGGCCGCTGCAAAAATTGACGTGATCAAACTAGTCGTTGTGGTTTTCCCATGCGTACCTGCTACGGCAATACCATGTCTATAACGCATCAGCTCAGCTAACATTTCTGCACGACGTACTACAGGAATACGATGCTCTCTCGCACTGACTATTTCAGGGTTATCTTCATCAACGGCACTAGAGTTGACAATCACATCGGCGCCAATCACGTTTTCTAGGTGGTGACCAATAAATACCGTAGCGCCCATCGCCGTTAAGCGATCAACAACAACCGAGCCTCGCAGATCAGAACCAGAAATACTGTAGCCTTGGTTGAGTAGTACTTCAGCAATACCGCTCATGCCTGCACCACCAATACCAATAAAGTGGATACGTTTAATACGGCGCATTTCCGGCACACAAAAGCTCATATTAGACTGCATGATTTACCTCTTTGATTGACGGTGTACATAACGCTTGGCAATAATCAGCCACTTTTTTTGTTGAGTTTGGTAGCGCTACTTTTTTCAACTGTTCTCGCATATGATTTAATTGATCATTATTACTAGCCAACTTAAGTAACAATTGACTCAACGACTCTGCGGTTAATTGCTTTTGTTCAATAAGACAGGCCGCACCGTTCTCGACTAACCATTGCGCATTATGATACTGATGATTATCAATAGCCGACGGCAGAGGAATAAAAACAGCAGGTACAGAAGCGACTGTTATTTCACTCACGGTTAATGCTCCGGCACGACAAATAATAATATCTGCCCATGCATATGCGGCAGCAACATCATCTATAAATTCTTCCACGCGAGCCGACATTTGTAATGTTTCGTATTCGGTAGTAACCGCATCTTTTTTACCCTTACCCGTTTGGTGCCAGACATTAACGACTAACGATGTATTTATTTTTGAGGTTTCAGCCAACAAATAAGAAAAGGCTTTAGGGGCTATATCATTAATTGCCTTCGCGCCCAAACTACCACCCATCACCATTATATTTAGCGAAGATATAGGAGAAACAACTTCTTTATCTATCTCTTCGTTTATTAAATTGACAATATTCGCTCTTATTGGATTACCCACATGAGAAGCATTTGGTAATGTTTTTGGAAAAGCTTCTAACGTTTGATGCGCCAACTTATTTAATAAACGGTTAGTGCTGCCCGCGACTGCATTTTGCTCGTGTATTATCAATTTCTTACCTAATAATCTAGCGGCAATACCACCGGGTGCTGCCACAAAACCACCAAAACCGACAATCACCGATGAGCGAGTTTGACGAATGACCTTCATTGCTTGAAAAACAGAGAGACACAATAAAAGAGGCGTTAACAGCTTTTGCAACCCACCTTTACCCCGAAAGCCTTTCATCGCAATAGTATGCAAAGGGATATTTTCGGCAGCCACAATACCTTGCTCCATCCCATGTTCGGTTCCCAACCAGCTCACATGAGAACCGCAAGCAAGCAACTCTTTTGCTACCGCCATAGCAGGAAAAATATGTCCACCCGTACCACCGGCCATAATTAAATAGCGACAGTTTTTCACTGATTTTGTCTGTATATTTTTAGACATTAAGCATTGCCTCGCTGACTCACTAAGGAGCAATCTAAGTCATATTCAATACGCAACACTAATGAAATCAACAAACAAGTAATAATCAAACTACTACCGCCATAACTAATAAAAGGTAATGTTAAACCTTTTGTTGGCAAGAACCCTGATGCAACACCGACATTAATAATCACTTGCGCGGTAAATAATATAGCGACGCCAAAAACGGCCAACGCACTAAATACATCATTACGTTCCATTGCTTTTTTCGCAATGGCAAAGATTTTCACAATCAACACGAAAAATACGGCTAATAAACATAAACCACCGACAAAGCCGTACTCTTCTGCGAATATTGCAAAAACAAAATCAGTATGTGCTTCGGGCAAATAAAGCAATTTTTGAATACTATTCCCCATCCCTAGACCAAACCACTCACCACGACCAAAAGCGATAAGTGACTGAGTGAGCTGATAACCGCTATCAAATTGATCTTTCCATGGGTCTAAAAAAGTGACTAAACGTTTCATTCTATAAGGTGTGAATAACGCTAAAGCCGCAAGAATACCCAAACCTGATAGGAGCAATAAAATACACTGCCACAATTTAGCGCCAGCTAAAAACAACATACCACCAACAGTAATGGCTAAAACAACGGCTCCACCAAAATCAGGTTCTAACAACAATAACCACATCAAGAGAACAAGCATTAACAAAGGTTTAAATAATTCTTTCCATTGTGTCTGTAAAACATATTGGCTGTTAGACAAGTAACTCGCAAAGAAGATAACGCCACACAATTTTACAATTTCTGAAATTTGTATTGTGATGGGACCTAATTGCAACCAACGCTGGCTACCATTCACGCGCTTACCTACACCAGGAATAAGAACGACCAGTAATAACACACAGGCAATGAAAAACATTACCCAGCCATACTTTTTCCAAAAGCTAGTGGGGATACTTAACATCACTGCACTAGCGACTAAGGCGATGAACAAATAAACCAAATGGCGCTTAACAAAAAACCATGGATCGTTATGATTAATCGCTGAATAATCAATTGAAGCCGATGCAATAATAATGACACCTACCGACATTAATATGGCAACCAGCAAAATGATCGATTGATTCAAGCCTACGTTTGTATGTGGAGGCGAATATAGTGGTGACGAAAACGATGACAACAACGGCAATTGAGATGCGAGTTGTGGTGATAATTTCGGAGATAGCTGTTGCAATTTAATCATGCGGCTAACTCCTGTACTGCAACACCAAATTGACGGCCACGCTCTTCAAAACCTGAAAACATATCAAAACTAGCGCAAGCAGGAGACAACAAAACAACATCACCTTTTCCTGCATTGATACTTGCCTGCTTTACCGCATCTATTAATGATTCTGCTTTCACACATGACACAACTTGATGAAGCATGTTATATAATTTTTCTGCATCGTGACCAATCAGTATTAACGTTTTAACAGAACGATTAACCGCATCAACTAATGGTGAAAAGTCTGCACCTTTGCCATCACCACCAGCAATTAATACTATATTTTTTTCATTCTTAACCGAAAACCCTTCTATTGCGGCTAATGTTGCTCCCACATTAGTCCCTTTAGAGTCATTAATATAAGTGACGTCATTCACCGTAGCGATATATTCACAACGATGCTGCAATCCCTTAAACGTTTTCAAGGCGTCTAACATTCCTTCCATACCAAAACCCGCCGCCGAACCTAAAGCTAATGCGGCAAGTGCATTGGCGTAGTTGTGTCGACCTTTGATCTGGATATCTTCTGTAGAAAGTAATGGCGCAAACTTGTGACTCAAGAACAGCTTGTCGCCCTGCGCCAACAGACCAAAACTACGCATATCTGGACTATTACCAGCACTATCAACACCAAAACTAATCACATTCGCTTCTTTCGATAACGGTGGCTGAGTTAATACATCTTGGCGATTAATAATGATCGATTCAGCATGGCGATAAATACGCTGTTTGACTTGATGATACTCTGCTAACGACGCATAACGATCCATATGATCGTGACTCACATTCAACACAGTTGCAGCTACTGGCTTAAGGGAATAGGTTGTCTCCAACTGAAAACTAGATAGCTCTAGAACAAAAACATCGGCTAACGTGTTATTTAACAATTCTAAAACTGGCACACCTAAATTTCCGCCAACCGCTGGCAACAAGCCGCACGCCGCTGCCATCTCCCCGACCAGTGTTGTTACAGTCGATTTTGCGTTCGAGCCGGTAATCGCGATAACGGGTTTTGTCACCGCACGGGCGAATAACTCGATATCGCCGACAATTGAAACACCTTCTGCAATGGCTGCTTGTAACTCCGGTGTTTTCAAGCTCACACCCGGGCTGATAACAATTTCACTCGCGCTGCACAATAACTGTTTATCTAAACTACCCAAATGCAAAGTTATCTCTGGAAATTCCTGCTGAAAAACCTCAAGATTTGGCGGCGTTTCTCTAGAATCTAAAACGATGAAGCGTTGATTCGTTTTTTGTAAATAACGCGCAACCGACAGTCCGGTCATTCCTAGACCGATAACGATGGTTAATTGTGAGGTTGCGATGATATTCATATTTAGTGCTATTTTTTCTCTGTCGTTAGTACAGTAATCAAATGGTTTATCTTAGTTTTAATGTGGCTAAACCGAGCAACACTAGCATCACAGTAATAATCCAAAATCGAACAATCACTCGTGGTTCTGGCCAACCTTTTAACTCAAAATGATGATGAATCGGCGCCATTTTAAAAACACGTTTTCCTGTTAATTTATAAGAGGCAACCTGAATAATGACCGATGCGGTTTCCATTACAAAAACACCGCCCATAATAAATAAGACAATTTCGTGGCGGACAATAACGGCGATCACACCTAATGCTGCACCCAGCGCTAATGCGCCTACATCCCCCATAAACACTTGCGCGGGATATGTGTTAAACCATAAAAAGCCTAATCCTGCACCACCAAGTGCTGCGCAAAAGACTAATAACTCACCCGCACCTGCGATATAAGGAATATGTAAGTAGCTTGAAAACTGCACATTACCCGCTAAGTAAGCAATAATGCCTAAGGCTCCCCCCACCATCACTGTTGGCATAATGGCTAAGCCATCCAAACCATCAGTCAGATTCACCGCATTACTCGCACCTACAATCACCAAGTAAGTCAGTAGAATGTATGCAAGCCCCAGATCAATACTCACACTTTTAAAGAAAGGAATAATTAATTCCGTTTCTGCTGGAGTCGATGCATATTGATATAAATAAATAGCGGCTCCCAAACCTGCAACCGACTGCCAGAAATATTTCCAACGTGCAGGCAGACCACGAGTATTTTTTTCAACGACTTTTTTATAGTCATCTACAAAACCAACGGCACCAAAAACACCCGTCACAATAAGCACTACCCATACATAGCGATTGCTTAAATCTGACCACAGTAATGCACTAGTGAAAATGGCAATTAAAATTAAAGTGCCGCCCATTGTTGGCGTACCAGCTTTTATTAAATGTGACTCAGGGCCATCATCACGAACCACTTGACCTACCTGTAAAATATTCAGCCGTGAAATCATCCAAGGACCGAAAATAAAGCTGATCAGCAGTGCTGTTAACACACCTAAAATCCCTCGTAAGGTGAGGTATTGGAAAACACCAAAGCCACTATGGAATTGTTGTAAGTATTCAGCCAGCCAAACTAGCATTGAAATCTCCTCGCTGTGTTAAGGCTTGTACCACTCTATCCATGCGTGAACTACGTGAACCTTTAATTAACAATACGGTACTTTTATTTGCTTGTTGCACAGCAACCGTAATGAGTTGTTCTACTGAGTCAAAATGTTGTTTATCACCCGAAAAAACCTTTGATGCCTCCTCTGATTGCCGGCCTAGAGTGAGCAATAGATCAATATTTTTTTCATTAGCATAGCGACCTATTTTTTCATGCTCGCTATCGCTATCATCACCTAGCTCTGCCATATCACCCATCACTAAGACCGTCTTTGCGGACATGTCTGATAACACATCAATCGCGGCACAAAATGAATTAGGGTTAGCGTTATAACTATCGTCAATCACTGTAGAGTCATTAACGCCCTCTAAACAATGTAATCTCCCGGCTACACCAGTAAATTCAGACAAACCTTGTGCAATATCTTCGATTGAGATGTTAAGCGCGTAAGCACAGGTCGATGCCGCCAATGCATTAGCCACATTATGCATACCCAATACCGACAAATTAATTTCTGTTGATTTTTCCAATAACTGCAAATCGAATTTGGCGCAACCATTGTGTTTTTGCTTTACATTAGTTGCGGTAATATTGGCTACAGAGTTCATATCCATTGCATTAGAAACATCTGTACTAGCAGAGAATAATAATGTCTGACGTTGAGAGTTTTGCTCTAACCATTGAGGAGCATATTTGTCAGCGATATTGATCACCGCAACACCGGCATTTGTTAAACCGTTGTAGATCTCACCTTTACCTTTAGCAATATTATCAATGGAACCAAAGCCTTCTACATGAGCAGACATAACATTGTTAATCATCGCAACATCGGGCTTAGCCATTTGCGTTAAGTACTGAATTTCCCCAACCGCACTTGCGCCCATTTCTATTACTGCATATTGATGCTGAGACTTAAGCGATAACAAAGACAGTGGCACACCAATATGATTATTTAAATTACCCTTGGTCGCAAAAACATGATCGCTGACTGCCACACGCAAAATGCTTTCCAGCATTCCTTTAACCGTGGTTTTACCACTGCTTCCAGTAATAGCAACTATCTTGCCTAAAAAATTATCGCGCTGCGCTTCAGCAATGTGCCCCAGTGCTAATGTCGTATCTCCAACAAGCCATTGAGGTAAATCACTATCTACAATTTCTTTTTCAACTACTAAAGCAATAGCACCCTGATTTTGCGCGTTTGCAACAAACTGATGGCCGTCAAACTGATCACCTTTAATTGCAACAAACAAATCGCCAACGCTCATTGTTCTCGTATTGATACTAACCGAGGAAAAATTAACCGCATGGCTATTATTAATAACTTCGCCGCCAAAACGACGAGACAGATTCTGCAAATCAAGAGGTTTAATCATGAGACACCTCGTGACCAATACTTTTATCTTTGAGCGCAGAAAGCGCGACCTGCCGATCACTGAATGGGATTTTTTGATCACCTATCAACTGGTATGACTCATGCCCTTTACCCGCTATCACGACCATATCGCCTATTTTTGCGTGATGAATAGCAAAGCGAATTGCTTCTTCTCTTTCTTCAATAACGCAATGATTATTGGAAGAGAACCCTTGCACAACCTGTTGAGCAATATCGGTAGGATTTTCACTGCGAGGGTTGTCATTTGTTACCACAACATGATCTGCATAACGCTCCGCAACTGCTGCCATTAATGGACGTTTCGACTGATCTCTATCACCACCACAACCGAATACACAGTAAACTTCTCCGTCCACATATTCACTGACGGCCTGCAGCACATTATCCAAAGCATCCGGCGTATGAGCAAAGTCAACAACGACTTGAATACCCTCTTGATTTTCAACTGACTCCATGCGGCCGGATATCGGCTGTAGATATTGTGCTGAAGCAACAACCTGAGAAAAGTTTTGTTGCTGAGAAAATACAGATAAAACGGCAAGTAAATTACTTAAATTGAAGCGACCTATTAACGGTGTAGACAAAGCGTATATTTCGTTATTACAGTACAAGTCTGCTAACAACTGAGAATGACCGTAACGAATATTATCTAGGTACAGATCTGCGTTTGCATTATCAATGCTATAGCTTATTACACGCACTGTTGATGCTATTTTTGTCGTTAGCTCATGCGAAAACTCATCATCCAAATTGACTATCGCGAGATTTATCGTAGGCATTTCAAACAATTTGGCCTTTGCATTGCCATAGGCCACCATATCGCCATGGTAATCAAGATGATCGTGCGTAAGATTCGTGAATATCGCAGAGTTAATATCAAGAGCTGACACTCGGCCTTGCTCCAAGCCATGAGAAGAAACTTCCATCACTACACTTTCAAGCCCTAAAGTATTGCTCGCATTATTCGAATGTAACAATTCGTCACAAATAAATTGGGCAGCAATAGCATCTGGCGTCGTCATACCTGTTGATACTAACGACAACGAGTAACCCGGCTGACCAGCTCTGCTTTGAGAAGCATGGCTATTCTGAGAGCTTTTATCCTGAAAGCCTTTGTCTTGAAAATCTTTATCCTGAGAATTTTTATGCGAGACATGCGGACGACATGCGCCATAACCCATTGTGCCAATAACGCCGACTGCAGAGCCATTAAATGCTGATAGCTGTGCATAAATTTGCGCGCAGCTTGTTTTACCATTCGTTCCGGTAATACCAATAACAGGCACTTTTTTAGTAGGGTGATGATAAAAATTTCCTGCGATCTCACTCAAATATTGCTCTAAATGAGGAATAAATATAACCGGAATCTCATCACGGTATTCAACAAAAACGTCACTCGCTGTTGTTGCAGATAAAATAGCGACAGCACCTTTTTTAATGGCTGCAGGAATAAAGACTTCACCATGTACACTAACACCCTGCAATGCAACAAACACATCTCCCTTGCTGATTGCACGACTATCAATAGATAAATGATTAACCGGAATAGCACTAATCGCACCGTCTAAATAAATAGATAATGCTTGCGGAAGCAGAGTTCCCAATACAGGAAAATTTATATTTTCGCTATGAACTGCCATCATGTTAGCGGCCCTGTTTTTTGCTTTACTTGCGACTTACGCTCTACTACTTTTTTATTTTTTGCATCACGCGCTTTTTGTGCCTGCAACATTTTCTCTGCATTAGGCGGAACCTGTAATAACTGTAAACTACGCTCAACCACGGTTGCGAAAACAGGAGCGGCGACCTCGCCTCCGTAATACTGTCCACGACTAGGTTCGTTTACAACAACAACAGCAATTACTTTTGGATCATCTGCGGGGGCAAAACCGGCAAACAGTGAGGTGTATCGATTATCGGCATAACCACCCTTACCCACTCTATGAGTAGTGCCGGTTTTACCTGCCACTACATAATTGTCAACGTTAGCGCGCTTTGCAGTACCACCGGGAAGCACAACTGTTTTCAACATTTCTACCACTTGATTAGCAATTTTTTTATCA
>AEVK01000167.1 GCA_000209515.2 gamma proteobacterium IMCC1989 | reverse complement strand
AAAAAAAACGTTTTAGATCCATACCGTTATAAAGGCCAGCCACTTCGTCCGCATAGCCATTAAAAAGCTGCGTTTTTTGCTTAAACAACTGACCAATCACACGCTCTTTACGTTGACTCCAACGAGGGTGGCTCACATTGGGATTCACATTTGAATAAAAACCGTATTCATTAGGCCCCGACATATTCCAGCTGGTCTCAGGCTCGGTTTCGCTAAAACGAATTTTAACGATGGATTTAATACTTTTAAAACCGTATTTCCACGGAACCACTAAGCGCAACGGTGCGCCATTTTGATTAGGCAGCGGTTGGCCGTAGATACCAGTCGCTATCATGGTGAGTGGATGCATCGCTTCATCCATACGCAAACCTTCCCGATAAGGCCACTCTAACACTTGTCGATTTTGACCTGGCAAAGGGTTTTCTTTATCGTAAATGGTCTCAAAGGCGACATACTTTGCCCGACTGTTTGGCTCAAAACGCTTAAGCAAATCCCCCAGAGAGAACCCCACCCAAGGAATGACCATCGACCACGCTTCTACACAACGGAAGCGATAAATACGCTCTTCGTAATCATGAGGCTTAAGAATATCCTCCAAAGTATAAATACCCGGTTTAGCACACTCACCGGCGATTTCTACCTGCCACGGATCTGTTATTAACGCTGCTGCATTGCGCTTAGGATCGCCTTTACCATAACCCAGTTCATAATAGTTATTGTAACTAGTGATGTCTTTTAAACTATGAGGCTTAAGCTCAGGATCACCCGCCCATTGCTTATCTGCTGTAATTAAACGGGAAAATTTATCTTGTAATGTCGCAGCAGAGGACCAAGCCAATGAGGGCAAATAAGCGGCTAAAGAGAGAGCCATGCTATTTTTAATAAAATCGCGTCGCTGACGAAACAAACGCTCATCGGTAACATCATTCTCGCTAAGCTTATTTTTTGAATCAGTAAAAGGTGATGATAAACGCTTCATGGAGTTCCCTATGAGGTAGTCGTATTAATTCAACGGACACAGTAAAGTAAGTAAAGTAAGTAAAGTAAGCAACGCTATGTAAACTGATCTGTATACAGTAGAGCTATTTAAACAAGGATAGTTCATAGACCGTATTAAATATCAGAGATATACATAAAGAACTGAGGCTTTTCAGCACTGATCGCAATAGATAACACTAAAAAAGCAGATTCCATCAGTAGATTATATGCACTACGATATCGCAAACGTAAAATACCACTGGACTGATGAATTATTCTTATTTAAAAAAAGGCCAAAATAACGTATGATCATCGCCCTGATATTTTCGTTAGCTGGAACATTATCATCTATCCAACGGATAGCTTGCCTATGAAGAAGCACACTTCATTCGATGTTCACGGAAATTCCTGCACCATCATTCTGCGCAAGCATATTTCCATATCGCCTGAATGAATGGGCAACAGTCAGCTACCGCTATTATTACAAGAGCACTTGTTACAGAGGCATTGATTGCCGCTTCGCACGTTTATTTAGCGAATTAGCCCGGTCACTATCCTCAATACCGACTGTAAAAAATAGTCCTTATTAATAGCCTATACTATTCGCAGACAAAAAGTATCCGTGCTGAACATAGCTTTGGACATTACTTCCAAACTAACCCTGTTACTTTTATCCTACGCAATATTGATTCAATAACACGAGAAAATGCAGCTCCTATGAAAAAGAAACCCCTCTATATCCAATACGCCGGCCCCATGTTATTAGAAACGCCTTTACTGAATAAGGGCAGCGCATTTACTAAAAAAGAACGCGAGCATTTTAATCTTAGCGGTTTATTACCTGATATTACCGAAACGATAGAAGAACAAACAGCACGCGCTTATGAACAATTAACGTCCTTCACTACCAATATTGATAAGCACATCTATCTTCGCAACATTCAAGATACCAACGAAACACTGTATTACCGCCTGATTACAGAAAATCTCAATGAGATTATGCCACTCATATATACCCCAACAGTGGGCGAGGCATGCCAGCAATTTTCTCGTATTTATCGTCGTCACCGTGGTTTATTTATCTCATACAACGATCGCGACACAATTGATGACATGTTACAAAATGCCACCAAACGCATCATTAAAGTCATTGTCGTCACCGATGGCGAGCGTATTTTAGGCTTAGGGGATTTAGGGATCGGCGGCATGGGTATCCCGATTGGTAAACTCGCATTGTACTCTGCTTGTGGTGGTATCAGCCCAGCATATACGCTGCCTATTACATTAGACGTGGGAACCAACAACCAAGCATTAATAGACGATCCTATGTATATGGGTGCTAAACATCCCCGTATCACGGGTCAAGAATACGACGACTTTGTTGAGCAGTTTATGCAAGCCGTTCAAAGCCGTTGGCCTCATGCCCTTATCCAGTTTGAAGATTTTGCTGGGCACAACGCCAACCGTTTACTCGATCGTTACCGTGATCAAGCCTGTAGCTTTAACGATGATATTCAAGGC
>AEVK01000168.1 GCA_000209515.2 gamma proteobacterium IMCC1989 | reverse complement strand
CGTCCTCGCTTCTAATGTTGTTGCTATTGACCTTCCAATAGCGATAGCTGCTACGGTGAATGTCAAACACTTCGCATAGGTATTTGATTGAATAGCTCTCTTTCATTTTTGCAATTAACGTAAACCGTTCATTGAGTCCGACATCAAGAGAGCAGTAGCCTTTTTTAAGATTTCTTTTTCCGTCTTCAGTCGAGAGTTTTCACGTTCTAATTCTCTAATACGTTGGCGATCTCTTGATATCGGAGTGCCTTTTGTTTCTTCTCCATTACAGTCTTTGCGAAAATTACGAACCCATCGATCAACGGTCGATTTACCTAT
>AEVK01000169.1 GCA_000209515.2 gamma proteobacterium IMCC1989 | reverse complement strand
ACATTAAAAATGAAATGTTGATATCTCAAAAAAACAAAAATGATTAAGGATTGACATTGGAGATTTTAGATTACTTGGCCATCATCCCTGCACGAGGAGGATCGAAGGGTCTCCCAGGAAAGAACCTCTTAGACCTATGCGGAAAACCTCTAATCGCATGGAGTATAGAACAAGCACTCTCCACACAAAGTGTCAGCAAAGTACTAACATCTACAGACTGCCCAAAAATTGCTGAAACCGCGAAAAATTACGGTTCTGATGTACCATTTTTGCGCCCAACGGAGTTAGCTTCCGATGGCGCTTCAACAGAACCAACACTGATCCATGCAGTTAACTGGTATAAAGAAAAAGGGATTAGCTTCAAATCTATCATACTCTTACAACCAACCTCCCCTATAAGACAAGCTAAAGCAATTGAACAAGCTATTCAGCAATACCAAAATGAAAGAGCTGACTCACTGCTAAGCGTCTGTGAGAACCATGCATTCTTTTGGAAAAACACACCCTCACCTAGTGCCACATACAATTATAAAAACAGACCAAGACGGCAAGATATAAATGAAAAAGATAAAAATTATAAAGAAAACGGCTCTATTTATATAACAAAAACCGATTTATTATTAAAAGAAAAGAATCGTTTAGGCGGAAAGATAACCTTGTTTCAAATGAGCGAAAATGAAAGTTTAGAAATTGACTCTGCAACGGACTTTCATATTATATCAACACTAATGAAGATAAAAACACAATGATTATTGAACGTAACATTATAAAGTTTATTGTTTTTGCTGAAGACAGCTTACTAAATGCTCTTCGAAAAATAAGCGACAACAAATCACGATTAGTTTTTTCTGTATCAGAATCAGGAAAGCTAGAAGGCGTATTGACAGATGGCGATATTCGTCGCTGGCTGTTAGAAAACAAAGATGCAGATTTAAATATTCCTGTAAACAAAGTGAGCAACAAACACTACGTCAGCTTACATGAGGAAGCGACCACAGAAGAAATTATCGCACAGTTTAATAACCGAATCAGCACAATACCTATTATTGACAAACAAGGTCACCTTGTATCTCTAGCTCAAGAACAAGCAGCTGAATTTAAAATAGGCGAATTTGTAATAGCAAAAAATGAACCCAGTTTTATTATTGCCGAAATCGGGAACAATCACAACGGCAGCGTAGAATCAGCCTTTCAATTAGTCGATGAAGCTATTGCCGCAGGAGCGGATTGTGTTAAATTTCAAATGCGCTCAATGAAAGAACTATACCAGAACTCAGGCGATGCTTCCGACTCAAGTGAAGATCTAGGTGCCCAATATACTTTAGATTTACTTTCTCGTTTTCAACTTAGTACAGAAGAAATGATCCAAGTTTTTGACTACTGTAAAAATAAAGGAACCCTACCTCTATGCACACCATGGGACAAAGAGAGCCTAGTTATTCTCGAAGAGTACCACATGCCCGCTTACAAGGTAGCGTCGGCAGATCTCACCAATCACGATCTTCTTCAGGCAATAGCAAATACTGGCAAACCGTTGATATGTTCTACTGGCATGTCGAGTGAATCAGAAATATCTGAAGCTGTTAAAAAGCTTAAAGGCTGGAATGCAAATTTTGTATTACTGCATTGTAACTCAACCTACCCCACCCCCTTCAAAGATATTCATTTAAACTACCTTGATCGTTTAGCTCAAATAGGCGATTGCCCTATAGGTTACTCCGGGCACGAACGAGGCATATCTATCCCCATAGCGGCAGTAGCCAAAGGGGCTAAAGTGATAGAAAAGCACTTCACTATGGATCGTGAACTAGAAGGAAATGACCACAGAGTTAGTCTACTTCCAATAGAGTTCAAAGAGATGGTCCAACGTATTCGAGAAGTTGAGCAAGCCCTTGGGGGGAACACCCAAAGACGCATTACACAAGGCGAAATGATGAATAGGGAGGTCTTAGCAAAAAGCCTTATTATCAATTGTGATCTAGCGCCTAACGAAACAATAAAAGAAGAAATGATAGACATAAAAAGCCCAGGAAAAGGCTTACCTCCTTATAGAAAGACCGAGCTTATCGGAAAAACAACCAAACGAAGTTTTTCATCAGGAGATTTCTTTTATCCGTCAGACTTAGAAGAGAAAAATATCAGTAGACGTTCATATCAATTCTCACGACCATTTGGGGTTCCAGTGAGATATCACGATATGAGCGAAATGATAAAAGATACGAATCTAGACATTGTTGAATTTCACCTTAGCTATAAAGATATGGAAGAAAAACCATCCGATTACTTAACAGAAACTAAAGATACTGGCTTTGTAATCCATAGTCCTGAATTATTTACTGGCGATCACATAATGGATCTTTGTGCGGATGATGATTCATACCGACAAAGGTCAATTGATGAGCTTAAAAGAGTTGTTGAAATCACGGAAAACCTTACGCCCTACTTTAACAACAAAGAGCGCCCGATGATTATTATCAATGCAGGGGGATCTAGCGCAGATGACTTTATTCCAACGACGGAACGAGACAAGCTGCATGATCGAATCGCGAACAGCTTATCTCAGATAGATCAAACAAATGTCGAGATCATTCCGCAAACAATGCCTCCATTCCCGTGGCATTTTGGTGGGCAACGATTTCACAACCTAATGATGATGCCAGATGATATCGAGCGTTTCTGCAAAAAATATGGGTATAGAATTTGCCTAGACATTTCACATTCACAACTTGCCTGTAATTACTTTGGTTTATCTTTTAGAGACTTTTTAAACAAAGTTAGCCCATATTGCGCACACCTACATGTTGTAGATGGGGAAGGCGTTGATGGGGAAGGGTTACAGATTGGCGATGGCAATACGGATTTTGGAATGGTTGCCGACATACTAAACCACCATGCTCCCCATGCTTCGTTTATCCCTGAAATATGGCAAGGCCATAAAAACAAAGGTGAAGGCTTTTGGGAAGCGTTAGAAGCCTTGGAAAAATGGTTCTGATGAGACATTCAATTGACTGTTAGAGCTATTAGGGTTCGTAGAAATTATAATTTCATGCTTCGCAACTAACATCTCCTACCATATTGTTGAAAAACCAATAATACGGTTAGAACATAAATTATTACGTCAAATAAACACATGAAAGGCAGGAAAATGCTAACTAATAAATCAATACTTATTACCGGTGGCACTGGCTCATTCGGACATACGTTTGTTCCAATGACTTTAGAAAAATATAATCCTAGCCGCTTAGTGATATTTTCTAGAGACGAAATGAAACAGTGGGAAATGGCAAAGTTATATGGTGATGACCCTCGCGTACGCTTTTTCATTGGCGACGTTCGTGATAAAGACAGGCTACACCGAGCATTAGACGGCATTGATTATGTTGTACATGCAGCAGCAACTAAAATTGTTCCAACAGCCGAATACAACCCATTTGAATGCATTAAAACAAATATCAATGGAGCGATTAATCTTATTGAGGCTTGTTTAGATCAAAATGTGAAGCGCGTAGTTGCATTATCTACAGATAAAGCCAGCAGCCCAGCCAATCTATATGGTGCAACAAAGCTAGCCTCGGATAAAGTGTTTATTGCTAGCAACTCTTACGCTGGAGCTAAACAAACTTGCTTCTCAGTCGTACGTTATGGCAACGTTATGGGTTCAAGAGGATCTGTCATCCCATTCTTTCAGGAGCAGAAAAAACATGGAGAGGTTCCTATTACCGACCCTCGTATGACTCGCTTCATGATTACATTAGAAGAAGGCGTTAACCTCGTATGGCATGCATTTAATGACATGGTTGGCGGTGAGATTTATGTGAAAAAAATTCCATCAATGACAATTGGTGATATAGCACAATCAGTCGCACCTGATGCGAAACAAAAAATTATTGGTATTAGACCTGGCGAAAAACTACATGAGCAAATGATTAGCCCTGAAGATGCTGCTTATACTTATGAGTACTCAGATTATTACAAGATACTACCTGCCATCAATGGCTGGAGCCAAGATCCAAAAAGAATAAATGATGGAACCTTAGTTGCTCCTGATTTTTCATATAGCTCAGATACAAACCCTGAGTGGATGAAACCTGACGTTTTAAGCGAGTGGATTAAAGAAAATAAACAAAAGATTGGAAAGATATAATGATCCCTTATGGTCGTCAAGATATAACCCAACAAGACATTGACAGTGTAATAGAGGTTCTACAATCTGACTTTATAACTCAAGGACCTAAAGTTCCTGCGTTTGAAGAAGCATTAGCGACATATTGTAATACACAGCACGGAATTGCAACTAATAGCGCAACATCCGCTTTGCACATTGCCTGTATAGCTTTAGGGCTAAAGCAAGGTGATCATGCTTGGACAACACCGATCACTTTTGTAGCATCAGCCAACTGCATCTTATATTGTGGAGCACATATCGATTTTGTCGACATTAACCCAGAAACATACAACTTATGCCCTAATGCTTTAGAAGAAAAACTTCAAAAAGCAAAACAAGATGGCTGCCTACCCAAGGTTATTATCGCCGTACATCTATGCGGCCAATCTTGTGATATGAAAGCGATCTATAAACTTAGCCAAGAATACGGATTTAAAATTATTGAAGACGCCTCGCATGCAATAGGTGGGTCATATGAAGGCAAGCCTATAGGAAACTGTCAGTATAGTGATATCACTATATTCAGCTTTCATCCCGTTAAAATTATAACAACGGCGGAAGGCGGGATTGCTTTAACAAACAGTCTCGAACTTAAAGAAAGGATGGTTCGTTATCGAAGCCATGGAATTACAACAAATCAAGAGATCATGGAAACGCGCACGGATGAAGAAATCTGGAACTATCAACAGATAGACATTGGTTTTAACTATCGCATGACAGACTTACAGGCTGCACTTGGCTTAAGTCAGCTTGAAAGACTGGATGAATACATAAACATTCGCCATGACATCGCTAATAAGTATCAACAACTTCTAGATAAAACCCCAATCATATTACCGAAACAAAAGACCAATACCAGATCTAGCTTTCACCTCTACCCTATCCGAATTCGTCAATCTCTATGCGGAAAAGATCAGAAACAAATCTACAACAAATTAAGAGAAGCATCTATCGGTGTCAATCTGCACTATATACCCGTGTATCTTCAACCTTATTATGAAAAGTTTGGATTTAAAAGAGGCTATTGCCCAAACGCAGAGGCATATTTTAGAGAAGCCATTAGTATTCCCATGTATCCGACATTGGCTGAAGACCAACAACGAACAATAGTCAACGAGTTACACAAGGCACTACGATGAAGTTAGCACTAGGTACCGCTCAATTTGGGATGGATTATGGCATAGCAAATTCATCTGGTTCCATTACTGAGAAAACAGCAAAAAGTATTTTGGGTCTTGCTAGCAAACATAATGTCAACATGCTCGATACTGCATCGGAATACGGTAACAGTGAATCTGCTTTAGGTAACGCCAACATTGAAGCATTTGATATCATTACAAAATTACCCGCACAGGTAGACGGTGACATAGAAAGCTGGTGCACCAAGAGTATTGATCGGTCATTAAAAAAGCTTAAAGCTGACTCTGTTTATGGGCTGCTATTACATCGACCAGATCAATTAATAAGATCAGATGCTGACCGCTTGATTAGAAAAATTAACGAATTAAAAAATAATGGAATCATTAAAAAATTTGGTATTTCCATCTACAACCCTAATGATTTGGAATTTGTTTTAAATAAAATTCAACCCGATATTGTTCAAGCACCCTTTAACATTATTGACAAACGCATACAAACCAGTGGTTGGCTAGATAAATTATACGACCAAGGGGTAGAGATCCATTGCAGATCTGTATTTTTACAAGGCTTACTATTGATTCCGAGAGAAAAGATACCGAGCAAGTTCAAACCATGGATAGGTCTTCTTAATCGTTGGCACGACTGGTTAGAACACCATTCCATCGAACCTTATAAAGCATGCCTCCATTCTATAAACACACATCAGATAGAGAGGTTAGTCGTTGGCATTGACAATTACCAACAATGCCAAGATTTGATTAATGCCTCTAATGAGACCGTAAACGTAGATTCTTATCCCGATATAACATCCAATGATGCTAAATTGATAAACCCTTCATTTTGGCAGAGCCTATAACGGCTTATCGTCACAAAGATTAAAATTATTATAGACCAGAGAATGTAATGAAAGTCGTTGCTATAGTCCAAGCCCGCATGGGATCAAAGAGATTGCCTCAAAAAGTAATGAAAGCTATCGTTGAAAAACCAATGATAGAGCTTTTATTACGTCGTTTATCTAAATCGTCCGAGATAGATGAAATAGTCTTAGCCACATCAGAAAAAATTGAAAACGAACCCTTAATTAATTTTGTAAATAGTATTGGCTTCTCAGTCATGAAAGGAAGCGAAGAAGATGTGCTTGATCGTTTCCTTCAAACTGCATTAAATACCAATGCTGACATTATTGTCCGTATAACAGGTGACTGCCCCTTAGTGGACCCAAGCTTAGTTGATAAAGCGATTAAAGAACTTAAACTTCAAAATGTTGACTACCTTTCAAATGTAAACCCTCCTACATACCCTGATGGCCTAGATGTAGAAGTTTTCACCGTTGATGCTTTAAAGAAATCAGCCGGGGAAGCAACGGAAACTTTTGATAGAGAGCATGTCACGCCCTACATAAGAAACTCAGGTTTATTTTCAAACAGTAACTTTTCACACTCAGAGAATTATTCCCAACATCGATGGACCGTAGACGAACCAGAGGACTTGGATGTTATAACCTCTATTTTTGAGTACTTTAAAGAAGATATTTATTTTAGCTGGGAAAATGTACTTGAATTAATGTTAGAAAAACCAAATATTTTTAAAAAAAATGATCATCTAGAACGAAATAAGGGGGCTCAAATGAGTAGCGGGCAAAAACTGTGGAGACGAGCAAAAACAGTTATTCCAGGCGGCAACATGCTGCTATCAAAAAGAGCAGAAATGTTTTTACCTGAACAATGGCCTGCATACTTTCAACGCTCTCAGGGTTGCACCGTATGGGACCTTGATGACAAGCAATACACAGACATGTCGGTAATGGGAATAGGAACCAACATATTAGGGTATGGCCACCCCGAAGTTGATGCAGCTGTTCAAGAAGCGGTAGGTAAAGGCAATATGTCCACATTAAATTGCCCAGAAGAAGTTTTACTTGCTGAAAAACTAATTTCTCTGCATTCATGGGCAGATATGGTTCGATTTGCAAGAAGTGGCGGTGAAGCGAACGCAATTGCTATACGTATTGCTAGAGCAGCATCAGGCAAAGACAAAGTAGCCATATGTGGATACCATGGCTGGCATGACTGGTATCTATCAGCTAACTTAAGCGATGAAGGAAACTTGACTGAACATTTGTTACCTGGATTAAATCCAAAAGGTGTACCTGAAGCCTTAAAAGATACAGTCTACCCTTTTAATTATAATGATTTTGATGGTTTAGAACATTTAATCAACACTCAAGAGATTGGTGTTATAAAAATGGAAGTTTCCCGAAACTTTGGCCCAGAAAATGATTTTTTACAAAAAGTTCGTGATCTAGCAAACAAACAAAATATTGTATTGATTTTTGATGAATGCACCTCAGGATTCAGAGAAACTCTTGGTGGCTTACATAAAAAATATGGCGTAGAACCTGACATGGCAATGTTTGGTAAAGCATTAGGTAATGGCTATGCAGTTACTGCAACTATTGGTCGAAAAGAAATAATGGAAGCTGCTCAAACTACATTTATTAGCAGCACTTTTTGGACAGAACGCATTGGCTCAGTGGCGGCATTAAAAACATTAGAAGTTATGGAACGTGAAGAATCATGGAAAACCATCACAACGACTGGTTTGGATATTCGAAATCGTTGGCAAGCATTAGCGGACCAATATGATTTAAGCATCTCTCACTGGGGACTACCTGCGCTAACGGGCTTTACATTTAATGGGGGTAAAGCTCTAGAATATAAAACATTAATTACCCAAGAACTTCTTCAGAAAGGCTATCTTGCAGCTAATAGCATTTATGTTTCAACTGCTCATACAGCAGACATTATTAATGGTTATTTTTCTGAGCTTGAGCCTGTTTTCAAGCTCATTAACGATTGTGAAAATGGTCGAGATGTAAATACTTTACTCAAAGGGCCTGTCTGTCACGGGGGCTTTAAACGCTTAAACTAACCGATGAATATTTTATTTCGTACAGACGCATCTCGAGAAATAGGCACGGGGCACGTTATGCGCTGCCTCACCCTCGCTCATGCGTTTAAAAAACAGAGTGCA
>AEVK01000170.1 GCA_000209515.2 gamma proteobacterium IMCC1989 | reverse complement strand
TATTATCACTTTTATACGCTGAGTAATAGTGGATTTTTTATTGCTCCCGATCAAGGATACTATCTAGATGAATTTCAAAACGGATTTGAAGGCGGTGAAGCTAGCGCAGAAGCCTGCGGAATTATTGCCTGCTTATATGTCTTAAACGGTTTAAGTTTCCATTTTCATGAAAAAGATGATGAGGCGCAGCTAAAACTCGTGATTGACTATTACTACCAGCTTCGAGACTATGCCATTTCGCATAAGGAAAGTGGCATTATTCTCCAAGCAATTGATTGAAATAAAAAACACCTTGTTGAGAGGTGTTTTTCTTTATTTTTAAAAAAATTAAATCGACTTAATGTTGACATGCTCATATACTCATTATTATCAATAGACGAACATCAGAATTTATCACATCGTAAAACTCAAAAAATGAATTGCGCTCAAGCAGAAACCATTTCAATCGTCGATTACCTTTCATACAAAGGCATCTACCCAACCGAAAAACGCTATAAAGGCGGCAGTGAAATACGTTATTACTCGCCTATTCGAGATAGTGATAAAACGCCTAGTTTTGATGTGAATATTGAAAAAAATGTTTGGTTTGATTTGGGCGCTAGTGTTGGCGGTGGATTAGTTCGAGGGGTTCAAGAAATGTATGGCTTTAGTGTAAGCCAAGCTCTTGAGGATATAGAACGCACGGGATTATATAAACAAGGGCAAACTTATAGCCCTAGCGAACCTGAAAAAATTCTCTACCTCGAAGAGCGATCTTCAGCACACAAAAAAGAAGTCAATAATACCAAGCAAGAAACGACGACGATTAAAGCGGTTAAACCGCTCAACAATGGCGCTCTAGTTCAATACTTAGAAAGCCGACATATCAATATTGATATTGCGCGGCAAGATCTTGTTGAGATTTACTATACTCGCAGCACCAACCCGAACAAAACTCTGTTTACGATTGGGATGCTGAATAATAGCGGTGAAGGCTATGAGATCAACAACCCCGTAGGCGCTCGCTCGTCAAGTGATAAAAAATCGTTTAAAAGCTTCTTGGGGAAAACTAAAGACATTACGTCCATCAATATCAACAGCGGTAAAAATCTTGTTGTTTTTGAAGGCTGGCCTGACTTCGAAGCATTTAAAAGCCATTACCAGTTTTTTGATTTCGAGCACTCCGCTATTATTTTAGGCTCTACCGCTCTAGTGAAACGGGCAATAGAAGAAATAAAGAACTATACCTACGACCATATATTTTTATACCTTGATAATGATGAAGCAGGCAGAAAAGCCACCCAAAAAATCACGGACGCACTCAAGGGCAGCTACTCAATGACCGATAAATCGTTCATGTATCAAAACCATACCGATTTTAATGAATGGGTCATCAACAGATAGTCATCGTAACTAATCTTTAACCACTTATATTTTTTCCTTTGGTGACAAGTTTCTCGGTGAATTTTTAATTCGCAGTATTGTATTTAAAATAGAGTACATAACCATCAGTATATAACCAATAGTACACATTGTATTTTTATGCCGCACACTCTCGACGGTTAAGCCACGTCATTTTTGATCTCTGACAAAAAGTATCAAAGGGGTTGTCAAAATAGGTCGAAGGGATTGACACAAATAGTCGAAGCCACTGACAAAATAGGTCGAAGGTTTTATTGCGTTCTATACTGGCAATTTTCTTTACAGGACTTAATCCATTGATACTTTAGGCTATGTGCAATACGGTGTAGCGTGATGGTAAACATCGCTCATTGGCTGCGTATATTTCATTGATGCTTTCTCTCTTTAAATTCACCAATCGCTCTATCAATCATATTTTCACTGTAATAGGTCGCATATAGTCTGTAGAGCTTTTTGTTTTTATCAGTGATGGATACCACCTCACCCATTTTATACAGTAAGGATTCAACGATAGAGGGGTCTGTATTTTTCGGTGCCATGTGGGTAATTCATTTTGGCTTTACGTTTTCCGTATTAATGGCTTGAAAACGACATTTCCAATCTTCTCAATCTGCTGTAAGCAGTACCGAGACTTTAAGCTTTTTAAGATTGGACAATAACTTTCCATCTAAGCCCTCTTTAAATGACATGAGCAGTGTTTTTCTTCTGCTCATGTACTCATACCTAGCAGAGCTAATATTTAAGTCCTCTATGAGTCATAAAGCACGTCTCTCGAAGATACCTGTGTGGTATTGGCTGGTTAGAAATATATCCACCATATCGTAAAGCACTTTTTGAATGGATGAGGTGATAGATTTTCGTGTGCTGAGATTAAGCGGTGCTGTGCGCTGATTTTTGAGGTTTTTTTTGATTTCTGGATCAAAGTCGATACGACAGACTTTTTCAAATTTAGTCTTTTTATCAATCCGCTGACTCATGCTGACATAATCATAAACAGATAGTATTTGCTGATTATTTACCGACTTAGGATGTACGTCACCCATATCAAACGAGAGCGTCCATGTGATTGTGGTTTTATACATTTTATTGAGTTCTTCATCTATGATCTCATACCACTGCCCATTAGTCGGCACTCACATCGCTTTAGTAATGGCATGAATGGAAGTGGTAAAGGGTCAGTCAGGCATATCTTGCTCATAAAATAATTCTGTAATAGCCAAATACACGCTTCTTGTTCGAACCGTACAGCAGCCCAGTGTTTTAGATGGCTCTACTTTTATTTCGCCGTCATACTCCGTGCCGTCATCGAGCTTTTTAGTCCACCTCATCACTCGAACATCATCAAGTCATTTTGTTTTAGGTTGAGGGAATAAAAAGCTAGAGTGCTTTTCTATGTTGAGTTCTGGTCTCAAAATCTCTACTTTCTGCTGATCAGAAAGCAAAACCAGCTGAGTACCCGATAGTCTTTTTTTACACGCCATTGTACACAAAGGGTCAAAGGATAAAACTTACAGGCCATTGTAAGAAATATAGGGAAATTGCAAGGCTTGAAGACAAAAAATCTAAGTAAAGAATGCTAGATGGGTAAAAGAGACTCCAGCACCTGATCATTCAGCTCATCCGTTATTTTACGGAATGCGCCAAGCTGTGAAATTTTCTTTTTGATTCGATCAAGAGCATACGCATAAGACACATCACCCTTATTATCCGTTGCGTTAACATTCGCCCCAAGCTCTACCAGCTTTTGAACAACCTGAATATTTTGATTATATTTTGTAGCTAAGAGTAAAGGTGTATTGCCTTGATTATCCGTCTCCTCCAAACTAAAACCTGCTTTAAGCAAAACCTCTAAAACTTCAGGTTTAGGGTTATATCTTGCGGCAACATGTAAAGCATTGCCTTCTGTAATATATTCTTTTGCTGATTTATCTGCACCCTCATCTATAAAAAATTGCACGATGTCAGCGGTATTATATGCACTGGCAAACATCAGTGCAGTGTAGCCGCCTTTATTTTTTGCATTAACATCATGACCAATAGCTATAATTTCTTTAATCGCCTTGGTGTCTTGCCCCACTGTTGCAAACAGCATTAATCCATTAGCGCCCCCTTTGGTAAAGTTTCCACGTCCGCGATAAGCAGATCCATCGGTTTTATAATTACCTATAAAATCTTTAGGGTTGTTACGAATGTATAAGTACGTTGCTCGTTGAATTTGATCTGTTCGACTACCTGCCAGCATTTCTGGATTTTTTAATTCTCGCGCATCTTCTATCCGACGATCAGCATATTTCTTTTTTTTCGCTGCTTTTTGTGCCTCTTTATATTCATCTATCTCTGCAAACTTTTTGGCATAGAGGTATTTTTTATTCTGTCTTTTTTCTTCGAGTGCCAGCCTTTCTTCTTCAAGCTCAACAAGACGCTGAGCTTCAATGATTCTCTTATTTTCTACATTTTTTTCAGCTACACGTACTGCCGCCTCACGTTCATCTAAGACACGCTCTCTTTCAGCCACTTCATCTGCTTTAAGCATTTCAAAGAAGGAATACACGCCATAACAGGCGGTAGTGGTTATTAGCACTGTAATGATAATTATAATTTTGCTCTTAAAACGCATATAACTGATCCTAGAAAATTAAAAGGATAATATTTTACACAAAAACGATACCTTTTAGCAGCTCAGAGGATATTTTCTCCGTTGCCTTACGCATTCTATCCAAATCAACAATCACATAACCTGCCGTGACATCTAAAGCATCGTTAATTTTATGGTTAATTAGCTTTTTGATAGTGTAGGTGGATATATCGAGGCTCTCCGCTACGGTAGCAAAGGTGCGGCGTAGGTCGTGGGTGCTAAAGTTTAGCCCTACTTCTTTCTGAAGGTGCTCTAAAGGCCGCTTGAAGCTGTTAAATGGCTTTTCGCTGTCTTGTCCTGTAAATAGGTATTCGCCCTTCTCGGACATTCTCAGGGTGATGAGGTCAACCAATGGTTGGCTCATGGGCAGTTCAACCACTTCCCTATTCTTGGTATCGACTAAACGAAACGTTTTACGCTTGAGGTCTACGTGTCGTTTTTTTAGCATTCGCGCTTCTTCTCGGCGTGTTCCCGTCAACAATACAAAAATAAAATAGTCGCTAATCACATCACCACTATTAAAGCGGCTACCCTTGAGAGAGCGAACCGCCTCGAACCATGCTGGCAATGTCTCACGGGGTATATAGGTGCTTCTTCGAGCCACCTTTTTGATTACTTTCGTTTCGTTCAAAATGGATACGGGGTTTTCAGGGAGTAAATAATCGCCGTTGTTCAGTCGTGTGACGGCTCGATGATAGTTATAAACTGCCCTAAATACTCGCATGGCGTTATTCGCTCTTGCTGGGCTTTCTTTAGAGCGCTTGCGATAGATTTTAAGTATGAGTTCACGATTGATTGTATTGATGGGCTTATCTAGGTACTCGGAGAATGTTTGCTGCATGGTTTTACGATAATCGTAAACCGTGCCTACTTTAAGATCTTTGTCTGCAAGGTAGGATTCGAAGATGGTTTTTAATGAGGCATTGGCAGAGTCTTTTTCTCTTTGCTTGGCAAGCTCGTGATTTTGTTCTGTTTCGATTTCCAGCTTCAGATCACCTTCGGTACTACGATCCGCTAGAGCAATGGCCTGTGATCGCGCCTCCGTTAAAGTAAGACCCGAAACATTCGCTTGGGTTTTATATCGGCCTAGCTTAATAAGCTGCCGTTTGGATTTTCCGCGCTCACTAAAAAAATGCTGGTAGTAGAAACTTTTAACCCCGTTGGGTTGTATTTCTAGCACCAGCTTTCCTGCTCCGCGTTGCCCAAGACTATCGGTCAAACGGACTTTACGTTCGGGGTCGGGTTTTATGGCTTTGAGTTGTCGATCTGTCCACATAGGCATCTTCAATTAGGTGTCAGTTTTGGTGCTAGTTTCTATCGTAACTCAGTGACACTCGCTGCGACAAGCTGAAACGCGGATATTTTATAAGCTATTGTTTTTATTATATAAAATATACTTTATTCGACAAGGTGAAACTTGCTGAAACACAACTTTTTAAGATTGAAAATCCTCGTGTCCTTGGTTCGAT
>AEVK01000171.1 GCA_000209515.2 gamma proteobacterium IMCC1989 | reverse complement strand
TGTCTTAGATCTGTCTGATTTTCTTGTGGGAGCAACAAACGCCACCATAGAAGACTATTTAAATATCTCATTTAATGATTATGGTACTGTCGATAGAATTCACGTTTACCAAAATGGTATTGTTGCCGATGGTATAGGTAGCCCTAGCTTTAAGCTTGAATTTATGGTCACATCTGATAACTTAAACAGTGTGAATGCTAGTGCAGGGAACTATGCAAGTAACGCTGCTGAGTTTAATACGGCACAATCGCTGATCGATACTTCAGCAATATTGGACAAGTTGATTCTAGATGGGAATTTAATTGTCGAGTGATGCTTGTTTTACCCCACTGAAGGGAGGCAGTGTGCCTCCCTTCTTTTGTTTTTACGTATAACGTTTCCCTCTCGAATTTGTAGGTTGTTTTTATTGCTATGTTTAAAAGGTACAATTTGGTTTTTTTGATATTACTGTTAATTATTTCGCCAATTGCAACAGCAGAAATCGAAATAAAAACCCAATGGATTCAAGGTGGCCTTATCTTGGGTAACACTGACCCATCAAATGACATTGAGTTTTTAGGGAAAAAAGTCAGAGTGAACCCACAGGGGGACTTTGTTATTGGTCTAGGGCGAGACGCTAAGCCTAACGTTGAACTGCTTGAGCGGGTAACTAGTGGCAAAGTGATCACGCACACATACGCTGTAGAGCAGCGTACTTACAATGAACAAAAAATCACTGGCGTACCGAAAAAAACGGTGAATGTTCCCGAGTCCGCACTACCTCGTATTCGAAAAGAAGTTCGCGCAGCCAAAAAAGCTCGCAAAGTTGATTCTGATTTGCAAAGTTTTTTGCAGAAATTTATTTGGCCTGCCCAAGGTATTATATCTGGTGTATATGGCAGTCGTCGCTATTACAATGGCGTGCCTAAACGGCCTCATTTCGGAGTAGATATTGCTGCTCCTCAGGGTTCCGCTGTAATAGCTCCGGCGTCAGGTGTTATTACGTTAGTACATGAAAATATGTATTTTTCCGGCGGCACCGTCATTATGGATCATGGTCATGGCATTTCATCGACTTTCATACATTTACATAAAGCGCATGTGAAAGTAGGGGATGCAGTGAAGCAGGGGCAGTTAATTGCTGAAATAGGTTCGACAGGGCGGTCTACAGGGCCACATTTAGATTGGCGAATGAACTGGTTTGACCAGCGCCTCGATCCGCAGCTGTTGATGGACGGCTTACCTCTTCCGTTGAACGCTGCAAAATAATTCTAAAATAGTCAGCGATAGTTAACGCTGAATTAAACTTCAAGGTAAAAAAGTGGATAAAAAATTAATAGATTTATTGGTTTGCCCAGTTACAAAATCATCTTTGCAATACGATAAAGAGAAGCAAGAACTCGTCGCATTGGCGAGTGGTTTATCTTACCCTATACGCGATGGTATTCCTGTGATGTTAGAGTCCGAAGCTCGTCAGCTAAATGATGAGGAAAAAAGTCATTGGAAAAATAAAAAAACCACATCGGTTGCTTAAGAGGAGATAGGTGATAATGACAGAAGAATCTATCTTTACAAAAATCATTAACGGCGATATACCATCAGATCTTCTTTACCAAGATGAACATTGTATCTGTATAAAAGATATCTCACCTCAAGCTCCAATCCATGTCCTGCTCATCCCTAAAAAGCCTATTCCTAGATTGGTTGATGCTACACTCGAAGATCAGCACATACTTGGGCATCTCATGTTAAAAGCCGGTGAAATAGCTGAAGAGCTAGGTGTCGCTGATGCTTTTAGAGTGATTGTTAATAATGGTGCGAACGCGGGGCAAACGGTTTTCCACCTGCATTTGCATTTACTTGCAGGTCAAACTTTTTCAGAAGGCATGGTGTAATTTTTGATAGTTACCTGCTTTCTCTCTTCGTCTTTTCTTCTGGGTATATCAAGTGTAGCGGTGGGCGGTAGTACTTTAATAGGTGATTTAATAAGTGCTTTTATAAGTACTTATTAAATACGCGCTGTTAGCCGCTAATTCGATCGTTTATACTCCCTTTTACTTTCCCAATTATTGATCAACTTCATAGATAAAAGAGCCTCTTTATGAATAGTGCAGATATTCGCGATGCATTTTTACGTTTTTTTGAAACCCACGGACACACTGTGCTAAACAGTAGTTCGTTAGTGCCTAATAATGATCCCACATTACTATTTACCAATGCCGGTATGGTGCAATTTAAGGATGTATTTTTAGGTAGCGATAAACGTGATTACCAGCGTGCGACCACATCTCAGCGTTGTGTGCGTGCTGGTGGTAAGCATAATGATCTAGAAAATGTCGGTTATACCGCTCGTCACCATACCTTTTTTGAGATGCTGGGTAATTTTAGTTTCGGTGATTATTTTAAAAAAGAGGCCATACATTACGCTTGGACATTCTTAACTTCTCCAGACTGGATGGGAATACCTGCCGAAAAACTAACGGTGACTGTGTATGCCGATGATCAAGAAGCATATGATCTTTGGCATAAGGATATAGGCCTGCCTGCAGAAAAAATCATTCATATTGGTGACAATAAAGGTGGCAAGTATCAATCAGATAACTTCTGGGCCATGGGTGATACTGGCCCTTGTGGTCCGTGTACCGAAATTTTTTATGATCACGGTGAAGACATTTGGGGCGGTTTACCGGGTACTCCAGAAGAAGATGGCGATCGTTTTATCGAGATTTGGAATATCGTCTTTATGCAGTTCAATCGTAGTGCCGACGGTAGTATGGCGCCCTTACCTAAGCCTTCTGTCGATACGGGTATGGGTTTAGAGCGTATATCCGCGGTAATGCAAGGTGTGCATAATAATTACGATATCGATCTATTCCAACACCTATTAAACGCGTCAGCAACGATTACTGGCGCTCAGAATACTGAGCATAAATCTCTTCGGGTGATTGCCGATCATATCCGTTCATGCGCCTTTTTAATTATTGATGGCGTGATGCCGTCCAATGAAGGGCGAGGCTATGTGCTGCGACGAATTATTCGCCGGGCGGTGCGTCATGGTCACAAGTTGGGTCAGCAGCAAGCGTTCTTTTATCAGTTGGTTTCAGCTTTAGTCGAGATTATGGGGACGGCCTATCCCGAGTTAATCAAACAACAAAAACACATTGAAAAAGTGCTATTACTCGAAGAACAGCAGTTTGAAAAAACCCTAGAAAAAGGCTTGTCTGTTCTAGAATCCGTGCTTGATTCTGCAGAGTTTACCGCTAGCGCTTCTACACAAATTCCCGGCGAAACAATATTTACCCTTTATGACACTTATGGTTTTCCTACCGATCTGACTAATGATATCGCGCGCGAGCGTGAACTCACTTTGGATATGCCAGGCTATGAAAAATGTATGGAAGCGCAACGTACTCGCGCACGTGCAGCCGGTAAGTTTAGTGTTGATTATTCGTCATCTGTAGAGCTTGAAGGCAGTACACAGTTCTCTGGTTACGATAGTGTAAATGGCGAAGGTAATATTATTGGTTTATATCAAAACGCAATCCCAGTCGATACATTAAAGGAAGGTGATGAGGGTGTCATTGTCCTATCGAATACCTCTTTCTATGCGGAATCAGGGGGGCAAATAGGTGACTCAGGTTATATCGTCTTTGACGGCGGCCATTTTGAAGTTCAGGATTGCCAGAAAAATGGTTCTCATCATTTACATATTGGTAAAGTATTGAGTGGGGAGTTTTCGGTGGGTAACGGGGTGTCTACTCGGGTAGACAGTGATGTACGGCAAGCAACCGTTCTCAATCACTCTGCGACCCACTTAATGCATGCAGCACTCCGTAAAATATTAGGTGAGCATGTGGTACAAAAAGGATCTTTAGTTGATTCAGAAAAACTGCGTTTTGATTTCTCTCACCTTCAGGCGCTAAGCGGTGATGAGCTTGCACGTATAGAAACTATGGTGAACGATGAAATTCGTCACAATACAACCGTTGCTGTGGATCATTGCGATATGGAGCAAGCAAAGGCGAAGGGCGCAATGATGTTGTTTGATGAAAAGTATGGCGACGAAGTTCGCGTACTATCAATGGGGGACGGTTTTTCTATCGAGTTGTGCGGTGGCGTGCATGTTCAGCAGACCGGAGATATCGGTGTTTTTCATATTGTTGCTGAATCAGGTATCGCATCCGGCGTAAGAAGAATAGAAGCCGTTACCGGCAAAAAAGCATTGTCACGATTACTTTCTTATAAGCAGTCAACGGATCAAATTGCGCAGCTTGTTAAAGCAAATAGTTCGAATGCCGTTGAGAAAATAGAACAGTTAGTTGTTCAGCTCAAGGAACAAGAAAAAGCAATCGCGTCTATGCAGGCTAAATTGGCCAGCGCTGATAGTGGGGATCTACTAAAAAATATTAAACAAATAGCTGGTGTGAATGTGTTAGCGCATCATGTTGTTGATGGCGATGGAAAAATATTACGTGATATGGCAGATGCACTTAAAAGCCAATTAGAAAATAGTGTGTATTTATTAGTGACCAATCAAGGGGATAAGGTGTCTTTATTGGCAGGGGTGACTAAAGATTTAACTGCTCAGTTTAAAGCTGGGGATTTAATGAGAGAAGTGGCTCCTTTAGTGGGTGGTAAAGGGGGTGGTAGACCTGATATGGCTCAAGGCGGAGGTACAGACCCGACGGGGATCCAGGCGGTGCTGGATAAAGTTGAGCAGTGGGTTCAAGCATAGGCATTGTTTTTATTCATTTAAATTAAAGAGCCGATCTTAATAGGTCAGCATAAGATAAGTGCATAAAAAGCAAGAAAACTGAATATAGGTATGAGATGGCTATTAACATTTCGCCGTATATAGTGTTTAATTGCCCTCCTTTTGGAAGGTGGCGCGTAAAAACACATTTTTAAAACATGCATAAAAAATGACTAAAAGACTAAAATAGTCCCTGACTAAGCAAGCGTAGGATATAAAGATTATGAGCCTATTGGTTCAAAAATATGGCGGTACATCTGTCGGTACAGTAGAGCGTATACAGGCGGTTGCAGAAAAAGTTGCTAAATTTAAGCTGCAAGGTCACGATTTGGTTGTTGTCGTCTCGGCGATGTCTGGTGAAACTAACCGCTTGGTGGGTTTGGCTAAAGAAATGCAGGCGATGCCGGATCCTCGAGAAATGGATGTTTTGCTTTCGACGGGTGAGCAGGTCACTATTGCACTACTGTGTATGGCATTAAAAGCCAACGGCTGTGAGGCGCGTTCTTATACCGGTGGACAAGTAAAAATTCTTACTGACGATGCGCATACAAAAGCGCGTATTCAGTCGATTGATGAAAAAAATATTCGTGCAGACCTTAATGCAGGCCGTGTTGTTGTAGTAGCAGGCTTTCAGGGCGTTGATGAGAATGGCAGTATCACTACGTTAGGACGTGGTGGTTCCGATACTACCGGTGTGGCATTAGCGGCCGCTTTGAAGGCAGATGAATGTCAAATATATACCGATGTAGACGGGGTTTATACAACAGATCCACGTATCGTCTCTGCGGCGAAACGATTAGAGCGTGTAACATTTGAAGAAATGTTGGAGCTGGCGAGTTTAGGTTCGAAAGTATTGCAGATTAGAGCTGTTGAGTTTGCAGGAAAGTATAATGTACCGTTGCGTGTGTTACATAGTTTTCAAGAAGGTTCTGGCACACTAATTACGATTGATGAGGAGTTTTCCACGATGGAACAACCAGTAATTTCTGGTATAGCACTAAACCGAGATGAAGCAAAAGTCACTATAGCAGGTATTCCTGATATCCCGGGTGTCGCCTCGAAAGTGTTAACTCCAGTCAGCGAAGCGAATATTGAAGTAGACGTTATTGTCCAGAATGTTGCAGCAGATAAAACGACGGATCTGACTTTTACCGTGAACCGCAACGATATGCTAAGAGCCAAAGCGGTCATGGATGCAGTAGCAAAAGAGCTTGGTGCGAAATCAGTTTCTACCGACGACACAATCGTTAAAATTTCGATTGTAGGCGTAGGTATGCGATCTCATGTCGGCGTTGCTTCGGAAATGTTTAAGTCGCTAGCAGAAGAAAATATTAATATTCAAATGATCACTACATCAGAAATTAAAATTTCGGTCATTATCGAAGAGCGTTATGCGGAGTTGGCCGTAAGAAGTCTGCATACCGCATTCGGTTTAGATAAAGCAGAATAACAACATAATAGATAGAATAGCTGCTCAATGAAGTAGCGCTATAATAGTGAATATATTAGTAACATATCAGGGACATGTCGTAGTTAAAAGGATTTGACGATTCATTTCAGGCTGAAAAAATTGTCTATGCTAACAAGCCTTTGTCGGTGTTGGCAAAACCAATAGCGTGCCAACGCTTTAACTATGGATTTACAGGAAACTAGGAGTTTAACATGCTTATATTAACCCGCAGAATCGGTGAAACCTTAATGGTTGGTGATGAAGTGACAGTGACTGTCTTAGGAATTAAAGGTAACCAAGTACGTATTGGTATCAATGCCCCAAAAGACGTCGCCGTTCATCGTGAAGAGATTTACCAGCGCATACAACGCGAGAAAGGCTTGCTACCAGAAGGCGAAGAATAAATAATCTCGTTTTCTAGCTTAAAAAAGCTGCACAGTAGGTCTTAGTGTTAACTTTGTTATTCTCAATATAATTTAGTTTATTTATTGCTGACACCTACTGGGTCTTTTTATATCGTAATTTTTTTCTAATCTATTTGACTCAAACAGTATTACTGTTATTATGCGTCCGCTTTCAACGTACCGCTGACGTATGTATTCGTTGCAGTGCTATTGCTAAGTAAGATAAACAGAATTTGGAGAGGTGGCCGAGTGGCCGAAGGCGCTCCCCTGCTAAGGGAGTATACCTTGATCGGTATCGAGGGTTCGAATCCCTCCCTCTCCGCCAT
>AEVK01000172.1 GCA_000209515.2 gamma proteobacterium IMCC1989 | reverse complement strand
CGTTAAAAATGTACTCAATCGGTCATTTATCATGCATAAAATCCCTCTCTCCGTGCATTTTTGCCTTGCCTGAGAGCGAAATCATCTTCCGTGCAAAGGTCTCAAGATATATTCGGTTCAGGTGTTTTTTTTAAAATTCATCACTTTTTTCTATGACATTTTTCCATGATGGTTTTTTATAAAACTTTTGTAGTAATGCACAATTCGCGCCCTACGATAGCGTCTTGAACATTATCCTGATCCGGCACTTCATTCTGATTTTCGTCACATATTTTTGGTGACAAACTCACAATCACATCCGGTTCTGGCAACACGCCTACACCTCTTTCTGCCCACTCGACGATACACAGTGATTGCGCAGAAAAGTAATCGCGGATTCCCATATATTCTAATTCTTCTGGGTCACCTAATCGATACAAGTCGAAGTGATAAATGGTAGGCGACACATTTTCGTAAGGCTCTACCAATGTATAGGTTGGACTCTTAACTGCACCTGAATGACCAAAGCCTTGCAAGATACCTCGGGTAATGGTGGTTTTTCCGGCTCCTAATGTGCCTTCCAAAAACACGGTCATACCAGCCGATAGCTGAGCTGCCAATTGTTCGCCAGCTTGCACTGTAGCGGCTTCATCAGCGAGCCATTGTTTAGTGGTTGCTGTGTTCAAATTAGTCACCGTGTTCGAATCAGCCATGAGACATTCCATCATGTGACTTGTTCAATGTTGCTCTGCTGACTTCATTAATATTTAACAAGGTTTGCACTTCTGCAATAAGGTCGGTGGCTAACAAACTTCTCAGCCCTGTTGAGCTAAGCGCTTTATCTGCTGCGCTAGAATGTAATATTGTCGCTAACATCGCCGCATCATCACAGTCCATACCTTGAACCAATAGTGCGCCGACTAAACCGCTTAATACATCACCCATTCCACCGCTAGCCATACCAGCATTACCTGCATCGCATAGGTATTGTTCGCCACTTGAAGTGACGACAACAGTGCCTGCACCTTTTAATATAACAGCGCCGCCATACTGCTGCTGAATCGCTTGCGCCGCAGCAAAGCGATCTATTTGGATTTCGTCTATGGAACAATCCAGCAACGCTGCTGCCTCACCCGGATGCGGCGTTAACACCCATTGGCGTTGGCCGCGCTCAACGGTAGATAATTCCTTGAAACGCGCTTGAGATAATAAGCGTAATGCATCGGCGTCTAGCACCAGAGGGATAATGACATTATCTAGCACCTGATAGAGTAATTGCTCTGACCACGCAGACTGACCTAAGCCAGTACCAATGACGATACCGGTTGCCCGATCCAACATAGGCAATAAGGCTTGACCGTTTTCGATACCGGCCACCATTAATTCTGGCTGACGCGCTAAGACTGCAGACACAAATACTGGCTGAGTAGCTAAACTGACTAAACCAGCCCCTGAACGCAACGCCATTTGTGCGGCCATTATTGGCGCGCCGCCATACCCGTAGCCTGTGCCATTATCACCACCGATTACTAATAAATGGCCGCAATGACCTTTGTGTGCATCGATAGCTCGCTGGGGTAATGTTGCCAAGCAATCACTTAGACTAAGTAATTGCGTAGTTGGATTCACTAGATGCAGCCATTCTTCATCAATGCTTAAATCAGAAAAATAGCGAATACCGCTATGTACTCGCCCAGCCGCTGTAAATAACCCTTGTTTCTGCCCGATAAAACTTATCGTGGCA
>AEVK01000173.1 GCA_000209515.2 gamma proteobacterium IMCC1989 | reverse complement strand
CTGACCACCGAGCTGACCACCGAGCTGACCGCCCGCAAAAAACAATACAACTACTACCGCGACCAGTTGTTGAGTTTTGAAGAAGGGGAAGTGGAGTGGAAGCCGTTGGGGGAGTTAACTTCTCTAATCACAAAAGGTACAACACCTAAATCTTTTGAGTCGAGTGGTATATCATTCATTAAAACAGAAGCCTTTGATGGTACACGAATTAATAAGAACAAGCTGTCTTACGTTGGTGAAACAATACATCGAACTTTTTTAAAACGCTCTATTCTTGAAGAGGGTGATATTCTTTTTACTATTGCAGGCGCGACTATCGGGAAAAGTGCAGTTGTCACATCAGACCTTTTACCAGCAAATACAAATCAGGCTCTTGCGATTATACGATTACACCAGACAGTTAATAAAAAATACGTTTTCTATATATTAAGATCAAATCACATGAAAGAATATATAGAAAAGTCCGCTAAGGGTTCTGCCCAGCCTAACTTAAACTTACGGCAAATAAATGAGTTTTGCATCCCTCTCCCTTCTCCTGAAGAACAGACCCGCATCGTCGCCATCTTGGATAAATTCGACGCTCTAACCAGCTCAATCACTGAAGGCCTACCCCGCGAAATTGAGCTGCGCCAAAAGCAATACGAGTATTACCGCGATTTACTGCTGAGTTTCCCTAAACCGGATTCAGAGGTAGCGGCCTGATATGAGCAAGGAATTAAAAGACTTAGCCCAACAGCTTAAGGATACAAACAAAAAAGTGCAGTTAATCTATGCCTTTAATGGTTCGGGTAAGACTCGCTTATCGAGAGCATTTAAAGGCTTGTTAGCAGCCGATATAGAATCAGATGAGGCTGGTGGCCCGTCTGAACTATCAAATAAGAACGTCCTTTACTACAACGCGTTTACTGAGGATCTTTTTTATTGGGATAACGACCTGCTTAACGATGAAACCCGTGTGCTAAAAATTCAACCGAACGCCTTCACTGATTGGGTGTTTAAAGAACAGGGGCAAGACAGAAATGTGGTCAGCCACTTTCAGCGTTATACCAATCCCAAACTGACCCCTCATTTTAATCAGGAATACACCTCAGAAGATAGTGAAGGTAAGCAGAAAATAGTGCCCGCGTTTACCGAGGTGATATTTTCATTTGAACGAGGGAATAATGAGAGCGAACCCAATATAAAAATCTCGAAGGGTGAAGAGAGTAATTTTGTTTGGAGTGTTTTTTATAGTCTTCTAGAACAAGTTATTGATGTACTAAATGTCGTTGAGGAAACAGACCGCGAAACGGATCAGTTTAATCAGCTTAAATATGTTTTCATTGATGACCCTGTCAGTTCTTTAGACGAAAACCATTTGATGCAGCTTGCTGTTGATTTGGCGTCATTAATAAAAAAGAGTACCTCCACGATAAAGTTCATCGTTTCTACGCATGACACGACCTTCTATAATTTTCTCCATAATGAACTGAAGTCGAAAGCCTGTTACTTATTGGAGCGAATGGAAGACAATACAGTTTCTTTGGTTGAAAAAAATGGCGATTCAAATACAAGTTTCTTCTATCACTTGGATTTAAAGCGGCAGCTTGAGTCTGCGATCGAACAAGGCAATGTCCAGAGATACCATTTTACCTTTTTACGAAATCTATATGAAAAGACTTCCAGTTTCTTAGGGTATCCTCGGTGGTCAGAATTGTTACCAGGGGATAGTGAAGAGAATAGAGAAGCGTATTTCAACAGAATTATTCAATTCTCGAGTCATGACACATTAGCAAATGCTCAGCCTCCTCATTTAAAACCGGAAGAAAAGCAAATCGTTAAGTTTCTTCTCAAGCATTTGGTTGATAACTATAGCTACTGGCAGGAGGTAGAAGAGTATGCCTGAATATACCAAGCCTATCGCCGAATCAAATAACTTTATTATTCTGGATAAATACAACAGAGAATGGCGGGTAGCCGAAAGCTATCATCATGAAGATGCTCTAGAGCGTGAGATTATTAAGGATTTGAAAAACCATGAAAAGGAAACTACTTAAATGAGTAAGGATAAAACGGATGTGCCTACACTGCGCTCCTCGGCCGCTGAATACCTGACATTTATCGCCGCTACAGGCGACCAGGAAAATAATGTGGAAATGCGTTATGAAGACGAAAATATCTGGCTGACCCAAAAAATGATGGCCACCTTATACGATGTGACCGTTTCAGCAGTAAATCAGCACCTAAAACGCATTTTTAACGACAACGAGTTACAGCGCGAAGCAACAATTAAGAAATACTTAACAGTTCAAAAAGAAGGACAGCGACAAGTCAAACGCGAAGTCGACCACTACAATTTACAGGCTATTATTGCGGTGGGCTTTAAGATAGAAAACGAGCGCGCAGTACAATTTAGGAAATGGGCCAATACCATTGTTAAAAGCTACACTATTCAGGGCTGGGCAATGGATGTTGAGAGGCAAAAGGCCGGTGGAACGGTGCTTGATAGTGTATTTTTTGAGCGTCAATTAGAAAAAATACGTGAAATTCGCCTTTCTGAACGTAAGTTTTATCAGAAAATCACGGATATTTATTCCACTGCGCTCGATTATGATACCTCTGC
Organism: gamma proteobacterium IMCC1989; assembly: GCA_000209515.2. Classification (GTDB taxonomy): domain Bacteria; phylum Pseudomonadota; class Gammaproteobacteria; order Pseudomonadales; family Cellvibrionaceae; genus Endobugula. Next base: position 9,170 of record AEVK01000173.1, on the reverse strand, counting down.
AACAGCGACCCAACGTTTTTTTGCGGCTGTTCAAAACAAAATACACTATGCAATTCATGGCCAAACTGCCGCAGAAGTGATTGTTGATCGTGCAGATCACCAATCGGACAATATGGGCCTAACAGACTGGGACGGCGCACCTGATGGCAAGATACATAAATACGATGTAAGCATTGCCAAAAATTACCTGTCTGAATATGAGCTAAGCCAAATGGCACGCATTGTATCTGCGTATTTAGATATGGCTGAAGTGCAGGCCATGCGCAAGATTCCCATGACGATGGCGGACTGGGAAAAACGTTTAGCGAGCTTTCTAACCTTGTGGGATCGAGAGGTGCTTAAAGATGCCGGTAAAGTCACCGCAGCCATCGCCAAAACCCATGCTGAAAGTGAATTTGAAAAATACCGTATTGTGCAAGATCGCTTATATCAGTCTGATTTTGATCGGCAAATGCCAGCGTTTTCACCAGAAAATAATAACAATGAGGCTGACAAATGATGGATTACAAAACCGTTGCCGAATCGAACAACTTTATTGTCCTAGATAAATACAATAAAGATTGGAAGGTGGCCGAGAGTTACCAGAGTGAAGATGCCCTAGAGCGCGAGCTGATTGAGGATTTACAAAATCAAGGCTATGAGTATCTGCCGGGCCTGAATAACCCGCAAGCTATGTTGGCCAATGTGCGGGTGCAATTGCAAACGCTCAATAATGTGCAGTTTGCCGAGGGTGAATGGCGACGTTTTGTGGAAACTTATCTGGATAAACCCAGTGACACTATCGTGGATAAAACCCGCAAAATCCACGATGACTATATTCACGACTTTGTGTTTGACGATGGCCGCATTAAAAATATTTATCTGCTGGATAAAAACAATATCACCCGCAACAAGGTGCAGGTGATCAAGCAGTTTGAACAAACCGGCAGCCATGCCAACCGTTATGATGTGACTATTCTGGTGAACGGCTTACCGCTAGTACAAATCGAGCTGAAAAAGCGTGGTGTCGCGATTCGTGAAGCCTTTAATCAGGTGCATCGTTACAGCAAAGAGAGCTTTAACAGCGAGGATTCGCTTTATAAGTATTTGCAGTTGTTTGTCATCTCTAACGGCACCGATAGCCGCTATTTCGCTAATACCACAACGCGCAATAAAAACAGCTTTGACTTCAGCATGAACTGGGCGAAGGCCGATAACAGTCTGATTAAAGACCTGAAAGACTTTACCGCGACTTTCTTTCAGAAGCATACCTTGCTCAATGTGTTGCTGCATTATTCGGTGTTTGATGTGAGTGACACATTACTGGTGATGCGCCCCTACCAGATTGCGGCCACCGAGCGTATTTTGTGGAAGGTGAAAAGTTCTTATGAGGCAAAAAACTGGAGCAAGCCAGAAAGCGGCGGTTTTATCTGGCATACCACCGGCTCGGGTAAAACCTTAACCAGCTTTAAAGCGGCTCGCTTGGCCACTGAGCTTGAATTTATCGACAAAGTATTTTTTGTGGTCGACAGAAAAGATTTAGATTTTCAAACCATGAAAGAATACCAGCGCTTTTCGCCCGATAGCGTGAACGGCTCTGATAGTACCGCAGGCTTAAAGCGAAATCTGGATAAAGACGATAATAAGATCATCGTCACAACCATTCAGAAGCTCAACAACCTGATGAAAACCGAAGGTGATCTGGCTATCTACAACAGGCAGGTGGTGTTTATTTTTGATGAGTGTCATCGAAGCCAGTTTGGTGAAGCGCAGAAAAACCTGAACAAGAAGTTCAAGCGCTTCTATCAGTTTGGCTTTACTGGCACGCCCATCTTCCCGCAGAACGCGTTAGGCGCGGAAACTACTGCCAGCGTGTTTGGCCGCGAGCTGCATTCCTATGTGATTACCGATGCAATACGCGACGAAAAAGTGCTGAAATTCAAGGTGGACTATAATGATGTGCGCCATAAATTTAAAGCCATTGAGACCGAGCAGGACGAGAAAAAACTCTCTGCCGCTGAAAACAAAGAGGCGCTGTTGCATCCAGAACGGATTCGCGAAATTTCCCAGTACATTCTGAACAACTACCGCCAGAAAACCCACCGATTACAGGGCTCTAGTAACGGTCAGGCCAAGGGCTTTAACGCTATGTTTGCGGTGAGCAGTGTGGATGCCGCCAAACTCTATTATGAATCGCTGAATAGTTTACAGGCCGACCCTTCAAATAAAAACAGCGAAAAGCCGCTGAAAATCGCCACGATATTTTCCTTTGCTGCCAATGAAGAGCAGGATGCCGTGGGGGATATTCTGGATGAGAGCTTCGATGTCTCAGCGATGAACAGTAGCGCCAAAGAGTTTTTAAACGCGGCGATAGGTGACTATAACGCCTTCTTTAAAACCAATTTCAGTGTCGATAGCAACGGCTTCCAGAATTACTATCGTGATTTAGCCAAGCGAGTAAAAACCAAAGAAATTGATTTGCTGATAGTGGTGGGAATGTTCCTCACCGGCTTTGATGCGCCAACGCTAAATACACTGTTCGTCGACAAAAACCTGCGTTACCACGGCTTGATGCAAGCCTTTTCACGCACCAACCGCATTTATGATGCCACTAAAACCTTTGGTAATATCGTCACATTCCGAGATCTGGAAATGGCAACGGTGGATGCCATCACCCTGTTTGGCGATAAAAACACTAAAAATGTGGTGCTGGAAAAGAGCTACAAGGAATATATGGAAGGCTTTACCGATATAGTGAGCGGTGAGGCGCGACGTGGCTTTATGGATGTGGTGAGCGAGCTGGAGCAGCGCTTTCCTGACCCTACCGTCATTGAAAAAGAATCCGATAAAAAAGACTTTGCCAAACTCTTTGGCGAATATCTGCGCGTAGAGAACGTGCTGCAAAACTATGATGAGTTTGCCAGCCTGAAAGCCATGCAAAACGTAGATATGAGCGACCCCGAAGCGGTTGAAGTATTTAAAGCAGAACATTATTTGGATGACGAAAAGCTGGCTGAGTTACAGACCATACGCCTGCCAGCCGAGCGCAAGGTTCAGGATTATCGTTCTACCTACAACGACATTCGTGACTGGCAGCGTCGACAAAAATCAGCAGAAGAGAAAGAAAAGTCCACCATCGACTGGGATGACGTGGTGTTTGAGGTGGATCTGCTTAAATCGCAAGAGATTAACCTGGATTACATTCTGGAGCTGATCTTTGAGCACAACAAAAAGAACAAGAGTAAAGCCGACCTGGTTGACGAAGTGCGCCGGGTGATTCGTGCCAGCTTGGGTAACCGCGCTAAAGAAAGCTTGGTGGTGGATTTCATTAATCAAACCGACCTTGACCAGATTGGCGAGAAGGCCAGCGTGATTGAAGCGTTTTTTACTTTTGCTCAAGCAGAACAGCAGCGCGAAGCCGAAGAGTTGATCAACGCAGAAAGCCTGAATGCTGAAGAAGCCCGACGCTATATCATCAGCTCACTCAAGCGGGAGTACGCCAGTGATGCTGGTACAGAGCTGAATGCCATTCTGCCCAAGATGAGCCCGTTAAACCCACAATACCTCACCAAGAAGCAGAGCGTTTTCCAAAAGATCGCTGTGTTTGTGGAAAAGTTTAAAGGTGTGGGCGGGAAAGTTTAATCAGAGGCTCCATAAAGAAACAAAGTTCTTTTTGTTAGAGTTGGGGGCAGCCTTTAGCTTTGTGGCATGCCAAAAACGATTGCAGATAGATAACGACGATTTTTATAATACATTCCTAAACGTCAGAAATAATTGCTTTATTGATGGCATAATCAACGCAGTGAAACTTATATGAATATTAACGATCTACCCGAAGATGCGGGCATTATAATTTGCGGCCACGGAAGCCGTGCGAAAATATCGGAAGAAGAATTTAGTTTGCTGGCGACGGGCTTGCGTGCGCGAGTGCCGAGCCTAAAAGTAGAGTACGGTTTTTTAGAATATTCTGCACCGAACATTCATATGGCGCTAGATCGTTTGGTGGCGCAGGGCGTTAAAAAAATCTATGCGGTGCCGGGTATGTTGTTTGCCGCTACTCATGCGCAAAACGATATTCCATCAGTCCTCACCACCTATCAGCAAAAGCATGAAGGCTTAGAAATTGAATATGGCCGCGAGCTAGGTTTGCATGATGAAATGATTAGCGCGTTTCAAATGCGTATTCTCAATGCCTTGGGCTATGAGCACGCACCAGAAGTGGGTGAGTTATACGACACTATGTTGGTTGTGGTTGGGCGCGGAACTTCGGTTACTTCGGCCAATGCGGAAGTCGCTAAGTTAACCCGTACTGTTTGTGAAAACTTAGGTTTTGGCTGGGCCGAAACGGTTTACTCCGGTGTCACCTATCCGTCTGTGGGTCGCGGTTTAGAGATGGCATTAAAGCTAGGCTATAAAAAAATCGTTGTCGCACCTTACTTCTTATTTGGCGGGCGTTTAATCGACCGTATTATGGGGTATGTAGATAAAGTTGCTAGTGAAAATCCAGAAGTGACTTTTGCGCGGGCAGATTATTTGCGGGACCAAACCCACGTCATTAATACATTTATGGAAAGAATTAATGAGACTATTTTAGGGCAGTCGGCACAGGGCGGGCAGCTGAGCTTAATGGAAGATTTTACCCAGCGTCTAGCTCGCGGTGAAGTGGACGTACATCATCATCATGCTGAATTTCAGCCCGAAGCGGAACATGGGCATGCAGAGGTAGAACCTGTAGAGATAGAGCATGCAGGGAATGAGCATCACGATCATTCTCACTCACATGGTACTCATTCCCATGATCATTCTCACGGGCACTCTCATGATCACTCTCACGGCCATAGCCATGCGCCGTATAAGCATATTGGTCACCCTAATGGCCCGCGCACGATGATTAACGAGAATATCTGTTGTTGCTTTATGCGACAGTTTCCACAGCATATTATCGACGAAGAAAAAGCGGTCAAAATAGAACTGCCAGGTACGCCAGCGTGTAAAAAATCTTAGCGATAAAAGTGGTCTGTTCTTTCGGGCTAGGCGGGTGAAAACCCGTCTAGCCCTGTATGCTTGCGAATAGTAGATACATAAATAACTATCATATGCGCTATTGCATATTTGCTGTTACAATCTCGCCCAACGACTTAGGTGCTCTGGTGTTGATTTCTGCATGGTCAGTAGATTGAAGACTAAGAGATAATCGGGAAGTACGGTATGTTGATGACACGTTATCTATTGCGCGTCATCGATAAACTCCGTCGCTGCCCCCGCATCGGTTAAGAGAAAGCTTACTGGGTATTTTTGTATTACCTAAGCCACTGAGCAGCGCCGCAAAGCGACTGTTTGGGAAGGCGTAAGTCCTGTGTAATGACGTCTGTCTATTGCAATTCTCTTGTAGCCCGAATACCGGCCTAGCTCATGACTTCGTATGCACGGTGGGTGCATAAACAAGGAACTACATCATGTTAATAACCAATATTATCCCTCTTTTGTTTTCTCCGCCTATACCGGCGCACGTACTGATTCGCCTGCCATACGCGGTAATACATCGCTAAATATGTTCTTATAGGGCTAACTAACATGAGCATTTTCTTGACGATGAGTGCTTGTGCGGTTTTATCGGTTAGATGTGATCTAGCATACGTAGAGATAACAATATGACGACCTCATTATTACCTCAGCAATTTCCTTTCACTGCCGTTGCGGGTCAGCCGCTATTCAAGCTGGCGTTGATTTTGGCTGCGATTAATCCACGTATCGGCGGTGTCTTGGTGAGTGGGCCTAGAGGCTCGGCTAAATCTACCTTGGCTCGCGCCTTGGCGGATATATTACCTGTTCAGAGCGCTGCAGATAAGTCACATACACGAAAGACGCCTCCTTTCGTTACTTTGCCGTTGGGCGCTAGTGAAGAAAGCGTTGTTGGCACAATTAATTTACAGCAAGTATTACAAGATAAGACAGTCGAATTTCAAGCAGGCTTGTTAGCCAAAGCGGATGATGGCATTTTATATGTAGACGAAGTTAATTTATTAGCAGATCATTTAGTGGATTTGCTGTTAGATGTCTCGGCGAGCGGTGTCAATATTGTCGAGCGCGATGGTGTGAGTCATTCACATCGCGCTAACTTTATTTTGTTGGGAACCATGAACCCAGATGAAGGTGAGTTACGACCACAGTTGCAAGATCGTTTTGGCTTATCCGTAGAGCTAACACCGTATTATTCTATCGAAGAGCGCATGTTGATTGTTCGCTTACGTGAGCAGTTTGATAAAAATCCTGCGAATTTTTCTCAGCAATATCAAGAGCAACAACAACAGCTAGCCTTGCAAATTTCACACGCGCAACAATTATTGGCGACCGTTGAATGTGCAGATCAATGGCGAGAGTATATTGCCCACCGCTGTGCGGAAGCGAATGTAGATGGTGTGCGCGCAGATATTATTTGGCATCGTGCGGCAGTGGCACATGCGGCTTGGCAGCAACGTGAAAGCGTGAGCGAAGAAGATGTGAATGCGGTTGAAGAATTAGTATTAGCACATCGCCGCCAACATTTATCATCTCCCAGCTCTCCATCCCCCAGCTCTTCGTCGCCCAATCATCAACCGCCTACACCGCCATCATCGAAAGAGCAAAAACAAGAGCACCAAAAAAAGCCTTCACAAAAAAAACATTCATTTTCTCGCCCGCCGGAAAGCAGAGAGGCATCGCAGTCGTCAGTTAATGATCAGAGTGAAGAGGGTTCTCAGTCGGCAGGTGACTGGGGCAGTATGCAAGCAATGGAGCAAACAACGGCATCGGTAGAGTATTCTGCTCTTGCCCAAAAGTTAGCCGCGTTAACATCTGTGCCAAAAAAACAATCAGCTCGTTCAGCCCGTGTATCCAATCAAAATACTTCAAAAAAATCAGGTGTCGAACTAGGTTCAAAAATAGCATCAGGCGTAAACAAAAAAGCATCCGCCAGTCAAAAAATACATTGGTTTCAATCCTTGTTAGCAAATGTTGGCGAATGGCCATTAAAAACGTTTCGTTATTATCCAAAGAAAACTCAGCAACCAGTACTACATTTGTTCTTGCTGGATACCTCTGCATCAACGTTACACAATCAATGGTTTGCCCAAGCGAAGGCAAGTATTGTTTCTATCGCTGAAAAAATTTACCTCGATAGAGAGCAATTAACGGTGATGGGTTTTGGTAATCAAAAAGTAGACATGTTATTGCCGCAGCGCCGCGCGCCAAAATCATTAAAAGCATGGTTGGATGCTATTCCAGCCGGTGGTGGAACACCCTTGCGCGATGTGATTCAACAGGCATACCAATTTCAGCAGCAACACATTCGTCGCTTGCCTAGTTTACACATAAAAACCTACTTAGTGACGGATGGCCGAACGTCACAAGTTACGAGCGATTTAACCTTGTTGGGTGATGTCGTCGTGATAGACATTGAATCCTCACCCGTTAAGCGAGGTAAGGCCAAACAGATAGCTAATGTACTGAAAGCACATTACTTGCCTTTGGCAACGTAGCTTAAAATATGACAAAAAATCTGTCATGCCGAAATTGATTCGGTATCTAAAGACGATAAAAAATGCGAGTAAATTAAATGACTGATCAAGAACACAAGCAACGAATGATAAAGCGTAAAGAAGTCATGGACGCAAAAATTGCTAAAGCGACAGAAGAGCGTGGCGTATTAATTTTGTTAAAAGGTAATGGAAAAGGCAAAAGCAGCTCGGCTTTCGGTACGATGTTGCGCTCAGTAGGCCATGGCAAAAAATGCGCAGTGATTCAGTTTATTAAAGGCCGATCTGAAACCGGTGAATATAAATTTTTTAAAGATCACCCGCAGGTAGAATGGCATGTAATGGGACATGGTTTTACATGGGAAACGCAAGACAAAGAGCAAGATATCAAAGCCGCACAACAAGCGTGGGCAGTGGCTGAAAAATTATTGCAAGACGATAGTTATGACATGTTGGTGTTTGATGAAATGAGCTATATGTTTAAGTACGATTATTTAGATGTGGCGCCAGTCGTCGCCGCTTTACAGCAGCGCCCGAAAAAACAAAACGTTATTATTACTGGGCGCACCATGGCATTGCCATTACAAGATATCGCAGACACTATATCGGTCGTACAAGATGAGCGTCATGCGTTTCGTTTAGGCGTGAAAGCACAAATAGGTATTGAATATTAATGTCGACTGATCTATCAACGGTTTCTTGTCCCGCTTTATTTTTAGCGGCTCCCGCGTCGGGTCAAGGGAAAACCACTATTACGGCTGCACTAGCAAGATTGCTCACGCGCCAAGGTAAAAACGTCCACGTATTTAAAACGGGGCCGGATTATCTTGATCCACAAATATTAGAACAGGCGTCCGGTAACCCCGTTAAACCGCTAGACTTGTGGATGGCTGGTGATGCATGGTGTCAAAAACAATTATTTTTAGCCGCACAAAGCGCTGATATTATTTTGATTGAAGGGGCTATGGGTATGTTCGATGGTGATCCGTCGAGCGCTGATTTAGCGGCCCGCTTTTCGATCCCTATGGCTATCGTCATGGACGTAAAAGGCATGGCACAAACCGCTGCCGCTATCGCAACAGGCCTAGCTAAGTTTCGCGATGATATTACTGTAGCCGGATTGTTAGCGAATAATTGCGGATCAGATAGGCACCGTGAGTTAATAGAAACTGCGCTGCCAGACGACTTGCCGTTGCTGGCAAGCCTCGCACGATCAGAAGAGATTGCATTGCCAGAGCGCCACTTAGGCTTGGTTCAGGCAGAAGAGGTCGCCGAAGAATTAGAGCAGCGTTTTGAGGCCGGTGCCGATTGGTTGGAAGACGCGGGTGCGCAAAATATTCTTAAACAGTTAGCGCCAGTGACGTTTACTGATGTAGAGATAGCGCCGGTACAAGCTGTCATTCATAAAGACTTAAACAACGTTACCATTGCGATAGCTAAAGATGCGGCTTTTAGTTTTATCTATCCGTCGAATCTTGAGTTGCTAAAAAAGATGGGGGCGAATATTATTTTCTTTTCGCCATTGAAAGATACTACGCTACCGGAAGCTGACGCTTTATGGTTGCCCGGCGGCTATCCAGAATTACACGCAGCAACGTTATCAAAAAATATTTCTTTATTGGATGAGATAAAAGTATTCTTTGAAAAGAAAAAACCGATTCTGGCAGAATGCGGTGG
>AEVK01000174.1 GCA_000209515.2 gamma proteobacterium IMCC1989 | reverse complement strand
TAAACTCCCTCTTTCCGTGCGTTTTTGCCTAGCCTGAAAGCAAAATTGTCTTCCGTGCAAGGGCCTCGTTTCTGATAAAATTTTTAGATGAGGACTTTATTCGTAAGATGAAATAGGCAGACACGAACACTGTAAGTTCTTATCGCCATAGGCATTATCTACTCGGCCAACGGGAGCCCAGTATTTACTTGTTTTTAGTGCAGGCAATGGATAAGCGGCTTGTGTGCGAGAGTAGGGCTTTTCCCATTCATCAGCAGTAAGCACTTCGGCAGTATGGGGTGCATTGCTCAATACATTGTCTTCGACTGAAACTGTGCCAGATTCGACTTCAGCGATTTCTTTGCGAATCATTAGCATGGCATTAATAAAGCGATCTATTTCTGCTTTGGATTCGCTTTCTGTTGGTTCAATCATTAATGTGCCAGACACGGGAAACGACATGGTAGGCGCATGGAAACCGTAATCAATGAGGCGTTTGGCCACATCATCTACACTTACACCGCAGCCATCTTTAATAGGGCGTAGATCAATAATACATTCGTGAGCGACTAGGTCGTTTCTGCCGGTATACAGTACGGGGTAGGCATCGCTTAGTTGTTTAGCAATATAGTTACCATTCAGTATGGCGACTTCGGTTGCGTCTTTTAGGCCTTCTGCGCCCATCATTTTGATGTACATCCACGTGATCGGCAGAATACTTGCGCTGCCCCATGCGGCAGATGCTACTGCTCCCACAGCAGAGGATTCTTTATTAGTGTAGTGGCCGGGTAAAAATGGTTCTAAGTGTTTGCCAACACCAATAGGGCCAACGCCTGGGCCACCACCACCGTGAGGAATGCAGAAGGTTTTATGTAAGTTAAGGTGCGAAACGTCACCGCCAAATTTGCCCGGCTGGCAGACGCCCACCATGGCATTAAGGTTCGCGCCATCAATATACACTTGGCCGCCGTGACCATGAATGACATCGCATATTTCTTGAATAGCTTCTTCAAACACGCCGTGAGTAGACGGGTAGGTGACCATTAATGCGGCAAGGTTTTCACTGCATTCATCGGCTTTAGCGCGAAGGTCGTCAATATCCACATTGCCTTCGCTGTCACATTTCACAACGACGACACGCATATTACATAGTTGCGCAGATGCAGGGTTGGTACCGTGAGCGGAGCTAGGGATAAGACAAATGTTGCGATGACCTTCGCCACGACTTTCGTGATAAGCCTCAATCGCTAATAGACCTGCATATTCACCCTGTGAACCCGCATTGGGTTGTAGAGACATCGCATCGTAGCCAGTGATTTCACATAGCATACGCTCGGTTTCTTAAATCATCGCTTTGTAGCCAATGACTTGATCGGCAGGGACAAATGGGTGAATGTTGGCAAACTCTGGCCAGCTAATGGGCATCATTTCTGCACTTGCATTCAATTTCATTGTGCATGAACCTAATGGGATCATCGCGCGGTCTAAGGCGATATCTTTGTCTGACAATTTGCGTAAATAACGCATCATTTCTGTTTCAGAATGATAAGTATTAAATACTGGGTGCGTCAGTACCACATCTTGTCGTTGTAATCCGGCCTCAATTCCTTCGATTGCTGCCGTAGGTAACTCAAGGTCCTTTTCGGCAAAAATAGCGAGTAATTGTTTTACGTGGGCTTCGTCACAGGTTTCGTCTAAGGAAACGCCTAGAGTGTTGCTATCAATTTCACGTAGATTAATTTCGTGTGCTCTAGCAGCGGCGTGAATGGTGGCCGTTTGATCGCCAGTATGAATAGTTAGTGTGTCGAAGAAGCTGATGTTTTCTCTTTTATAGCCAAGTGAATCTACGCCGCTAGCTAACAAGCCGGTTAAGCGTTGAACGCGTTCGGCAATGGCACGTAATCCTTGTGGGCCATGATAGGCCGCGTACATGCTGGCAATAACGGCAAGCAATACTTGAGCAGTACAAATGTTGCTGGTGGCTTTTTCACGGCGAATATGTTGTTCACGGGTTTGCAACGCTAGACGATAGGCTGGGTTACCGTGGCTGTCTTGCGATATACCCACTAAGCGACCCGGCAATGAACGCTTAAAGGCTTCGCGTGTTGCCATGTAAGCGGCATGAGGGCCACCAAAACCTAATGGAACACCAAAGCGTTGAGTGCAACCAATGGCAACATCTGCACCGGTTTCACCGGGCGATTTAAGTAACATTAAGCTAAGTATGTCAGCAGCCATTACTACGAGTGATTTGTTTTCGTGTGCGGTTTTCACTAAGTCACTAAAATCACGAATTTCCCCGTTGGCGCCCGGATATTGTAAAAGCCAGCCGAAATAATCATGTGAATCTTGTGTTAGCGGGTCGCCTATAACGATTTCGATACCTAATGGCTTGGCGCGTGTTTTAACGACCTCGATGGTCTGAGGAAAACAGTTCTCATCAACAAAAAAAGCTTGGCTTTTAGATTTTGCCATACGCTTACAGAGTGCCATGGATTCTGCTGCTGCAGTGCCTTCATCTAAAAGTGAAGAGCTAGATAGATCCATACCCGTTAGGTCGGTGATCATGGTTTGGAAGTTAATAATACCTTCTAAGCGGCCTTGAGAAATTTCTGGCTGATAAGGGGTGTAAGCGGTATACCAAGCGGGGTTTTCTAATAAATTACGTTGAATCACATAGGGGGTGAAGCTGCCGTAATAGCCTTGACCAATGAGTGAGCGATAGACTTTGTTTTGTTTTGCTAGGCCACGTAGTTCAGCAATAGCGGCTTGTTCGCTCAAGCCTTTGCCTAGATTTAGTGGCGATGCCGAATGTATGCCGGCAGGAACAACATCCCGAATAAAGCTGGCCATATCCTCATAGCCCAATGTGTTTAGCATAGACTGTTGGTCCGATAATTCGGGGCCAATGTGGCGCGCACTAAATTGATTGTTGTCGGTCATTACTGCTTCTCCTAGTCATGCGCACGGTTGACGTCGGTTGTGCGCATGGTTAACTATTAATAGTGTTTAAAAACGTGCTTTATTTATGCCTGTTCTTACGACATGCTTAACCGCGAAAATAACGTTGTTCTACAAAAGGCATTTTGCTGACGCTAACGGGTAATTTTTTACCGCGTACTAAGGCAAAGAGTTCGGTACCAAGAGCGGCAGATGTTTTATTTGCGTAGCCGATGGCAATAGGCTTATTGATAGAAGGGCCAAACCCACCGCTAGTGACGACACCCACGGTATTATCGTCGGCGTCAACCAATACCGCGCCTTCGCGCACGGGGGCTCGCCCATCAATTAATAGGCCTACGCGTTTGCGGTCTGAGCCTTTTTCGATAGATGAGAATATGTTGTCTGTCCCTAAAAAGCCGCCCGCTTTCGCGCCATCTGGGCGACGAGACTTGCTAATGCTCCATAATAATGAAGCATCAATAGGATTGGTTTCAGTATTCATATCATGACCATATAAGCAAAGACCAGCTTCTAAACGTAAAGAATCACGAGCACCTAAACCAATGGCTTCTACGCAGTCAAAACTGAGTAATAAGCGAGCAACTGCATCGGCATGTTCATTGGGAATAGAGATTTCAAACCCATCTTCACCAGTATAGCCAGAGCGTGTGAAATAACACTCTACAGCAGTACCGTTGCAATCAACTGTTACAAAGCAACCGTGCATAAACGTTAACTCACAAGCGATAGGGGCGATCACTTCGGCAACGTTTTTAGCGCTAGGGCCTTGTAGAGCAACGAGTGCTCGTGATGAAAGAATCTCGATAGTGGCATTGGGCAAGTGCTTACGGAAGTGCGCAATGTCTTGTTCTTTGCAGGCTGCATTGACTACTATAAAGAAAGTGTCTTCTGCCCAGCGCGTGATAATCAAGTCATCTAAAATCCCGCCATCGTCGTTCGTTAATAACGCATAGCTCTGTTGGTGAATGTCTAAAGCGCCCACATCTATAGGTAACAGCTTTTCTAATGCTTCAACAATGCCATCGCCAGAAACGGTGAGTTGTCCCATATGTGAAACATCAAATAAACCGGCTTCTTTGCGGGTATGCAAATGCTCTGTTTTTACACCAGCAGGGAACTGTACAGGCATATCGTAGCCTGCGAAGGGCACCATTTTTGCGCCCAGCTCATTGTGTAGTGCGTGTAGAGGGGTAACCTGAAGCTCTGTGGTAGTTTCTGACATGTCTAAACCCTTAATAAAAATGTGATCATTAAGTCATCCTATCGTTGAATGTGCATATAGTAAAATTAATAGTTATAATGTTTGCATTAATAATATTTATAGTTGGTGGGTAGTGATCGTATCTGTAACAGGATTTAGGTTAGAGATTGGGTTAGAGCTTAGGTGAGAGTCTATGAAAAATATTCCTACAGAATTATTGAGGACCTATGTCACCGTAGTTGAATTGGGCGGTTTTACACAGGCAGCAGAATTACTAGGTAGAACACAGCCTGCGATTAGCTTACAAATAAAACGACTGGAAACCTTGCTTGGCCAAACTTTATTGGTAAGACTGGGTCAAAGAGTCGAGCAAAGTCATTCAGGTAAAACTATTTATAGCTATGCTAAGCGGATTCTTGCGTTGAATGATGAAGCCTTAACGCAGTTTATGACGACGGCAGTGACAGGTAATGTCCACTTTGGTGTTCCCAGTGAGTTTGCAACGACGATATTACCAAAGATTGTTCGCCACTTTTCTGAAGCGTATCCCGATATTAGTCTTGAAGTCACCAGCGCACTTAGTCAGGAGTTGTTAGAGAGACAAAAAAGTAGAGAGTACGGTAATTACGATTTGATATTGGCCTCGCATTACGCTCCTATAGAAGGAGGGGAATTAATTAAAAATGATGATTTAGTGTGGCTGTCGAGCGAAAATCATGATGTACACCTGCAAGACCCCTTGCCATTAATTGTCGCGCCAGATGGGTGCCGTTACCGAGAGCGGGCAATAGAAGTATTGAATGCGAATAATCGTGCATTTAGAATCGTTTATACCAATTCAGATATAGGGGGTATTGAAGCCGCCTTAAACGAAGGCTTAGGTGTAACCGTGTTAACCAAAAGCACTGCGCCAGAACATTTGCGGCAATTGCGCCCATCCGATAAATTACCGAAGCTGGGTACCATTGATATTAGCTTGATTAGCCAATCGCAAGGGGCAAATAAAGCTACGCAATATTTAATTGATTATGTAAAAGCGTCTTTGTCATGAATCATTTTCCACCTAAAATCACACCTATAGAAACAAATCCGATTGTAAGTATTGAGCATAATTGTGACGATTTGATCGTGCTGTTTGAGAAAACTTTTTTGTTATCGCATCGCACTCGTTTACTTGGTGGGGGCGAGGAGCCAGAATATATTCCTACGATTGATATTAATAGTGAACATACTATTGTTTTTACGCGTGACTATTTTGCCAGCGCGCTACACGAAATTGCGCATTGGTGTATTGCTGGAGAGCAGCGTAGACAGTTACCGGATTATGGTTATTGGTATGCGCCCGATGGACGTACCGCAGAGCAGCAAAAAAAATTCGAGCAAGTAGAAGCTAAGCCCCAGGCACTTGAGTGGTTGTTTTCTCGTGCATGCGGGAGCTCGTTTCAACTAAGTGCCGATAACCTTAATGGTGATGTCGACATTACCGACAGCTTTAAAGAGTCGGTGTTGCAAGAAGCTAAGCGTTACTGTCTTAATGTGAATAACGCAAACGATGAAAGTAGAGCCGTCACGTTTGCTAAAGCATTGGTAGGTGAATATAAACCCCCATTCAACTTTTCTCCCGATGCATTTTTGTTTGATAATCTAAATTGATTCTCATGCGCTAAAGTCAATCTTTTCTTATGTGTGAATTAACTAGTTAAACGATAAAATATCAGTAGCCAGTTGTGGTGTTTTAAGTTTTGTTGAATGTTAATAACCCGCGCTAGTGGGTGTAAATGCACCCGCGCTAGTCACCATAAGCAGCATTTTTTGTGCGTCACACCAACAGGTCGCAATTTTTCTGGCGATGCATTACTATCATATTCCTTTTTAAATCTCGCCTATAAAAATAAGAGTGGCGTAGAAGTGTGCATAGTAAGCTGTCATGCGTATTAGTTATATTACGAATTCTTCATGTTCGGTAATATTTGAGCATGTGTTTTTATTGTTGGTATTAAATTTGCTATAAATATTTCGCTGTAAGTTATGAAAGCTGTAGTAAGTTATATAAGTTATAAAAATAATTCAGGCGTGAATAACATGATTTCTTATTGTAGTCATTCAACGGATTCTCACACAACAACTGGTGCTGTTGAACATAAAGCTGAGCACACTAGGGTGTCTTCTGTTAGTGATTCATCGGTTACAGAGGTATCTAAGGTGGTTAATGGCATCAACGAATCTCTAGCGTTGATGAATATTATCGGTGAATCTCCGGCTATCAAAAAGGTACGTTTTCTGATATCGACCCACGGTCGCTATGATGCCCCGGTATTGGTGACCGGAGAAACAGGTACAGGTAAAGAGCTAGCCGCGCGAGGTCTGCATTACAGCGGTAGTCGAGCATCGCAGCCATTTATCGCCATAAACTGTGCGACGTTAACCGATGATCTTTTTATGAGCGAATTATTTGGTCATATGAAGGGTTCTTTTACCGATGCTAAAAAAGATAAAAAAGGTTTGTTGGCGACAGCAAATAAAGGCACATTATTTTTAGATGAAATAGATAGCCTCTCATTAAAATCTCAAGCCGCGTTATTGCGTTTTCTTCAAGAGAAAGAATACCGACCTGTAGGTTCAGAAGTGACTCATCAGGCCGATGTTCGCTTAATTGCTTCCGCTAACTGCGACTTAGATGTACGTATTCAAGAAGGCGACTTTCGTGCCGATCTCTATTACCGTTTATATATTCTCAGTGTGCATATGCCTCCCTTGCGTGAGCGTGAGGGTGATATTGATATCTTAATTGATCATTTTGTTGCGCAGTTCGATCATCAATACAATATTGGCTTTAAAACTCTTTCGCCACAATTGTTAAGTATGTTAAATCGGTTTTCCTGGCCGGGTAATGTGAGAGAACTGGAAAACTTAATTCATCGTTTGTATTTATGCAGCGCCGATAGTGTGATGGGTGTTGAGTCATTGGATGATGGCTCTTTGTTTAAGGTGTCTGGTTCTTCAGTCTGCGTTAAAGACGAAAGTGTTAATGGTATCACTAACGCATCTTTTATTTCGAATGTTGACGATGGGAATTACGATTTCTCGCGTGATAAGCGAATAGCGATTGAGTATTTTGAGCAAGAATATGTTGGGCAGGTAATGTTGAATGCAAAAGGTAATGTAACATTGGCGGCTAAAATGTGTGGAAAAGAAAGAAGAGCCTTTGGTAAATTGGTAAAAAAATACGGCATTAAGAAAGATAAGCAGTACTTTGAAATGGACGAAGATGAGATGATGAATGAAGATGTAGAAAACTTATCAGCGTAATTTTTTTATCTTAAACTAAGCAACAAAAAATCCAAATGAAACGTAAAGTGATCAACACTTTACGTTTTTTTTTTTCGTTAAAAAACCATTGTAAATGGGTGGGTTAAAAAACTCTGGGTGGGTTTTTTGTTTGCATTTTTTTGTTTTTTTTTTGAATTATTTTTTTTTAACTTGTTGAAGTTAAAGAGGTTTTTGTTTTTTTGAAATTGGCACTACGATTGCATTGTGTAGTGGTAGGTGGTTGTAATGAAGCTTACTTGTTGCAACGAATGACTGTTAACTACTAATAATACGGGTGATAGTGTGTCTCAAAGCTATTGTAACGATCAATCTCTTTATGTAGCACGTTTAATTGAAGGGTATCTGCGATCACATCCGGAAGCGATGGATAGCTTCGATGGAATATCAAAATGGTGGATTACTCGCCAGAAATTGTATGAGTCTGCAGATGCTGTTAACTGCGCATTAAGTATTCTTGTTGATAAAGGGGTTATTGAAAAAGTCGATAATGAATGCTACCGATACGCTAATACTAATTTATAAATTTATTTTTACTATTATTTAATAAGAGGAAATGGTTTTGGAAAGCTCACAGAAAAAACTGTCTAGGATTCGCTCACCTCGTGTGCATATAACCTATGATGTTGAAATAGGCGATGCCATTATTCAAAGAGAACTCCCGTTAATTGTAGGTGTTCTCTCTGATTTGTCGGGAAACCCTAAAGAGGCGTTACCGCCTTTTAAAGAAAGAAACTTCATCGAAATAGATAGAGACAATTTTGATGAGGTACTTGAAGGTTATGCGCCACGATTAACCATGAAAGTGGATAATGCGCTAACAGAGGAAGATGACGATAAGTTAAACGTTGAATTGTTATTTACCACAATAGATGATTTTTCACCGTTGCGTATTGTTGAAAAAATCCCCGCGTCTAATGCGCTATTTATATCACGAAACTTATTGCGCGATTTTCTTGCTAAGTTAGATGGTAATGATGCACTAGATGGTTTGTTGAGTGAATTATTAGCTAGTGATGACCTTAAAAAAGAAGTCGCTGACCTCTATAAAGACGCAGAAGATACATCAGCGATTACGCCTTCTGAATTTGTAACGCGCTTGTTAAAAGAAGGTCGCATGGCCTTAGACGAATCACAAGAGCCGTATGCGCTGTCGTTGATTGGTCAGTTTGCTAGAGACATGCTAGGTGAAGACGCAAAAGAGTCAGATGCAGATGCCGCAGATTTGATGAATGATCGTATATCAGAAATTGATAATTTGCTAACTCGTCAGGTGAACTTGATTTTACATGAGCCAAGTTTCCAAAAGTTAGAAGCGTCTTGGCGCGGTTTGAATTTTTTGGTTATGAATACCGAAACCAGCACACGCTTAAAACTGCGGGTATTAAATGTCACGCAAAAAGAACTGCTAAAAGATCTACAAAAAGCCTCTGAATTTGATCAAAGTGCACTATTTAAGAAAGTGTATGAAGAAGAGTTTGGTACTTACGGTGGTGACCCTTACAGTTTCTTATTAGGTGACTATGAATTTGGTCGTCATCCTGAAGATATTGAATTGTTAGAAAAAATATCGGGTGTAGCAGCCGCGGCTCATGCACCGTTTATTTCTTCTGCTTACGCTAAGTTATTCGATCTTCAAGATTACTTCTCGCTGTCTCAGCCAAGAGACTTATCTAAGATATTCGAGAGTGCTGAATTAATTAAATGGCGTAGCTTTCGCGATAGTGAAGACTCTCGTTATGTAAGTTTAACTCTGCCGAAAGTGTTGTTGCGCTTACCGTTTGGGCCAGAAACCGTTGTTGTTGATGGTTTTGATTTCCGAGAAGAAGTAGATGGTACCGATGCATCACGTTACCTATGGGGGAATCCAGCATTTATCCTAGGTCAGCGAATTACTAATGCGTTTGCTAAGTTTGGTTGGTTGGCCGCTATTCGTGGTGTTGAAGGGGGTGGTTTGGTTGAAGGTTTGCCTAGTCATACATTTAAAACCGCCGCGGGTGATATTAAACTGACCTGTCCTACACAAGTCGCTATTACCGATCGTCGTGAAAAAGAACTAAATGACTTAGGTTTTATGGCGATCTTGCACTGTAAAGGGAGCGATAAAGCCGCGTTCTTTGGTGGTCAAACAACCAACCAGCCGAAAAAATACAATACCGACGCAGCCAATGCCAATGCCCGTACATCGGCAATGTTGCCCTATGTATTAAACGCGTCTCGTTTCGCACATTACATCAAAGTGATTATGCGTGACAAAGTGGGTTCATTCTTAACAAAAGACAATGTGGCCTCTTATTTAAATACGTGGATCTCTAGCTATGTATTAATTGATGATTCTGCAGCGAATGAAATTAAAGCCCGTTACCCTTTACGTGAAGCACGTATTGACGTGACAGATGTTCCCGGAAAACCAGGCTCTTACAAAGCAGTTGTCTTCCTTAAGCCACACTTCCAGCTGGAAGAATTAACCACGTCTATTCGCTTAGTTGCAGATATTCCTGGGTAAGTGGTTGTATAAGTAGCTATATAAGTAACTGTATAAGTAATTATATAAGTCACTATAACTTGAAAATTTTTTGGAGATCATGATGGATCTAATATTACTAGAACTTGGTGATGCCGCGCTCACATCGGCTAAAGGTAACGATGCGGGTGCAGGTGGTTCACTTATTGATGGGGAAGCAGCAGATAGTTGGGTAGGTATTACGGATAACCCCGGGCAACTAGGATTTGATGCGACCAAATGTGTAGAGCTTGTTTCTATCAATCAGGGTATTCAACAGCAGGTCACCACCGACGTGAGCAACAGTGCGCGTACATCGGGTCGACCAGTGGTATCTGACTTTACTTGTGTGAAATATGTGGATGTGAGTTCACCTAAATTATATGAATATTGCCTACGTGCGAAGTTGTTAGATGCCGAAGGTTCACCTTGCCGGATACATGTTTTACGTAACTCGGGTGATCGTTTAAATCTGTTAATGCAGTTTGAATTAACACAAGTGTTGATTAGCGAGATTCAGTTCCAGTCTCACCCTAACGATATGGCGACAGAGCAATTTAAATTGAACTTCACCGAAATCTCGTGGGTACATTGCTTGCAGGGTCCGGGCCTACAGAACAAAGGCCATGTGGCAACAGGTTGGAGTATTGCACGCAACCGTCCAATTGCACCGGGCTCTTATACGATGTAATTGTGTTACTGGTGTTGCAGTGTTCATTAACGTGAGCATTGCAATATCAATATCAATATCAAATAGCCTTTTTATATGGAATTTTATTTAGAAGGTATTGTAGAGAATTATTTAGCCGGTTGTTTATTAGGTATCAGTATGGTGGTTAAAACGCTGTTTGAAAAATTAGATGCCTCATGTGAGCACCAATCATTACAGCAATCAGTACGTGATCAAATACAACGCATTATTTCAACGCGTATGTATTTAGGTGATAAACCATTGGTTAATACTTGGGTTACTGGCTTTGGCGTTCCTGAAATCGTTGATGAATATAGTCATACTGGCGATGCACATACCTATTATCGAGAATTATTACGCAGTAAAATTTTAGAGTTTGAGCCCCGTTTAGTCGATGTAACTGTAAAAGACTTGAACAGTTTCAGTGATAGAGCGAGTTGCCAGTTAGTGCTTCAGTTAGAGGAATGTGAACTGGAAGAACAGTTTTTTTTCTGATCCTTATGCTTATTTTCGAATGTAAAGGACACAGAAATACTCATCATAAATTACACAATAAAAGCTTGAGACAATGACAGAACATATTGAATACTTTCAAGATGAATTAAGCGCGATGCGCGGAGCGGTGGATACCTTTAGTCATGCGTATCCAGCGGCTGCTGCCGAGTTGCGTTTAAGTGCGGGTCATTCGGCAGACCCTCATGTTGAACAGTTATTACAGTCTTTTGTCTGGTTAACTAGTCAGCTACGTTGTGATTTAGAACAGCAACGACAAGAAATTCCCAATCATTTATTATTAAATCTTTACCCGCATTTACTGCGTTCTATTCCCAGTATGACAGTGATGCAGGGCAATGTATTAGCCGACGGCGCTAATTACGTGAATGGCTACACCTTAGAAAAAGGACGTATGTTCTCAACTTGGAGCACTCAGCGCAGAAGTACGGAAGGTAACGAAAAGCGCGCAGTAGAATGTCGTATGCAATGTTGTTACGACACGCCTATGTGGCCACTCGCCATTGATGATGTCGCGCTAAAACCAAAAAATGTATTCGACTTTTTAGATAACCGAACGGATGTTAACGGTGTTATTTCTATTGCTTTATCCAGTTACGGCACGGATCCTATTTATGAATATCCTATGTCGAACATTCGGTTTTTTATCGCAGACCCTCAAATTAGATCTAGATTACATCAGATATTATCGAATGATTTATGCGGTATAGCGATTCGTCATGGCGATAAAATCACCGAGCTACCGGACGCCTCAATTGGCTGGTTAGGTCTTGAAGAGCAGCAGAATGTACTTCCGCAAACGGCAGGTACGCATAATGCCTATCGTTTATTGTTAGAATATTTTTATTTTCCAGAGAAATTCTATTTCTTTGATGTGAAGGGTTTAGATGTTAGTGGTATTACTGAAGAGTTTGAGTTGCTGCTCATACTGAATAAGGCAGATAAATTACAAGGCCTACAAAAAAATAGCTTAACAACCAATAGTTTCCCTGCGATTAATTTATTTCAAACCACGTTTAAACCTGTGCAACTGGACCATAGCCGTTACGAGTATCGGGTGATTGCTGATGAATCTCAATATGGGCAGAGCGAAGTACATAGCGTGACTCAAGTTCGTTTACTGTCTTCAGATGGTAAGGTGCGTCATGCGGAACCTTGGTTAGGCGGTGCAGCCGCAGAAAATGTGATGGGTGGTCGTTTAAACAATCGCTTAAACAGCCATGTAGAGTCCGTAGATACCAGTCCTTTGGCTTACGTGAATCGCTTAGTGCCACCCATAACTCCAGGCAGTAAAGGCTGCGACACGATGATTTCTTTATATGATAAAGCCTTATCTCCAGCCTATGCCATTGACCAAACCTTGAGTACCAAAGGCTTATGTAATAATCGACAATTACCCGAATCGCTACGCATAGGCAATACGCTGAAACTATTAGGCGCAGGCGCTATGGTGAATGCCAATATCGTTGCTCGCCCGACCTTATTTAAGGGCGCGGAATTAAATAACGAATCTACAGTTAAATTGTTATCACAGTTACAGTTGAATCAATTGTCTCTTGTGGGTTCGGCATCAGGAGCAGAGTTTGGGGGAGAGCTGGGGAGTGCATCGGGTGCAAGTGTTGCCTCACAAAAAATTTCCCTAGAACGATTAAAACAACTGTTACATTTGTATTGCGACCCAATGACCGCATCCCATCGCCGCCAAATAGACGGTATTACCGAAATAAGTACAAAAGCATCGGTACGCCGTATGGGAAATGATGCTTGGCGTGGTCACTATCGCGGCACAATAGTGACCTTAACGATTGAAGAGTCCTTTTTTGATGGTGCAAATCCCTTATTGTTTGGCGATATTATTAGTCACTTTTTAGGCTTGTACACCACGTTAAATCACTTTGTACAATTACAATTTATTAGCTATCAACGTGAAGGAGTGTGGAAGCAATGGCCTCCGCGTATTGGCGAACAAATCATACTGTAAAAAGCTTACTCAATGAGCGAGAGGTGGGTTGGGAATTTTTACAGCTAGTAAAAACATTGTTGTTAATGGCCAAAGATAACGGCCTGAGCAATGGCTCAGAACAAGGTTCATTTAACGGTTCATATAAGGACAGCGCTGTATTAGAAACATTAACTCGACAGATTGAGTTTAAAGCCTCGTTGGCATCGGATTTTCCTCCGGGAGAAATTCGTCGCGTCGAGAACCAAGAAGATGAAACGCAAGCAACCAAAATTATTTTGTCCAATGGTGTGCTGTCGACAACGGAAGGGCCTTTACCTGAACCGTTTATCGCATGGATAAAAGAACTCTCTGCCAAAGGTGATCACACCATGGCAGATTTTTTGGATTTATTTAATAATCGTTTAATGGCATTGCGTTATTTGGTGAGTCGTACCACGCGACCCAACTTAATTGATACGCCTGCAGATGAAAGTCATAGCGGAGAATTGTTTCAGGCATTGAGCGGCGCATTTTTTAATCGCTCTGCTAATAAATCTGATATTAGTTTGTCGGGTTTATTGGCTAATAGCAGAATGTCATTCCCGGTCATCAAACAGCTATTACAGTTTGAAATGGGGTTGTCACTATTAACATTAAATGCCTATAAAGGTGGCTGGCTACTGGTGGATGACAGCGACCATAGTCAATTAGGTAAGCCAGAGACTAGTCGCTTAGGCCATAGCGCTACATTGGGAACAAAAGTATGGGATCAGCAACAAGCGATTGAATTAGTGATAGATACTCTGCCGTGGGCAGAAGTGAGTCAATTAATACCTGGTGGCGCAGCACATTCCGCATTAGTGGAATTGTTACGCCGTATTACAGATTGTCGTTGTGACTGCAAAGTGGTTTTGTTATTGGCTGCTGATCAAATACCTAAAGTGACATTAGGGAAAGGGTTGGCCAGTGAATTAGATCGTGAATTAGATAGCGGACTACGTGAAGGCTTAGAACCCCTATCACTAATAACAGAAGACAAACAGCTAACAGCGACATTAGCCACGACAGAAAAAAAAGTAGGCGATACCGTGCAAACCAAAAAAGCAAGTAACACGACAGCAGTAGGTAACTTAGCGTTAGGGTTAACCACCGCATTACCCATCGCACCCGTAAGAGCTGCCGAGCAACAAACAATGAAAATACGTTTTACAGTGGAAACCTCTAATCCCAGTTTATCTATTGAAAATGATAAAAGCCTAACATGGGGATCGAACTAATGATAATGCATAGATCCCGTTTGCGTTTAATCACTCAAATGATAGGTGAAAAACGTGTGCTACGACCTTTAGTCGTTGTTTTTTTATTGTCGTTTTGTTCTTTATTATTGAGTGGATGCGGCAGTGCGAAAAGCGCACTCAAAATGGTTGGGCTAGGAAGTGATAACGCCTTATCGTCGATAGCATTGGAATCAACAGCCGATAGCAATATGGATACGCCAGTGGCAATAGATCTATTGTTTATTTACGACAGCAGTGTCACGCCACTATTAATAGAGCTGAATGGCCCTGAATGGTTTACGAAAAAGCCATCACTGACGAAGCGTTATGATAAAGAAATTGACGTAGTGAGTTTAGAAGTAGTTCCTCTATCGTTGATCAAAAAAATTACATTACCCAAAGCGCATAAAAATGCAAAAAATATTTTGATGTTTACTAATTATCGCACCAGCGATGGTCAATATGTTGCTGAACTCAGTCATTTTAAACAGTTGAAAATACGTTTGTTAAATACTCGCTACGAATTATTACAAGAAGGAGGTAAATAATGTCTACCTCAACAGTTGAGCCAGCGGCATCACCCGATAACAGTATGCGTTCATCTAAAACATCGTCATCAAAAGCACAGTCATCGGCTTCTCATACCAACGTTACGCAACAGCGTTTGCCTAGCCCTATTTGCTGGCACGAAGGTATGTTGCTGTCCCCTCATCATTTTCAACAAAATCAACAATATTGGGAAGGGCAGTTAAGTCGTATGGTCGCGGCCTTGTCGCCTAATTTTTGGGGCGTTGGTGCCTTGTCCATAGATTATGCTGCGTTACTAGAAGGTGAAGTCAACATTTTACGCATTATGGCAATCTTGCCTGATGGCTTAGTCGTTGATTACGATGCAAATATAGATGACCCATTAACGGTAACGTTAGGTGATATAAGCAGTGACGGCGTCACTGTACAGTTGGCCGTACCTATTCAAGTACCGGGTAGTGCAAGCGAACGCTCTGAAATACAACGTTATTTTAGCCGTGATGATCAGCCTCGTATTGATGAAAATACCGGTGATAATGAAAAGATTTTACCTCGACTAATTCCTAAAATTTCTTTACAGATAAGCGATAGGGTGAGTAGTCGATATATTGGTTTGCCATTGTTTCGTGTGCTAAAACCTGAGGGCGGTAGCGTACAGTTAGACCCTAATTATTGCCCACCGCTCTTATCTATTGGTGCCGATAAGTTTAGGGCAGGCAATGAAGATATGGTTGGTCCTAAACCGATTCAACAACAAGCCAAAGATCTTGCATTAGTGATACGCCATAAGGCCATGCAATTGGCTGGTGTAGCGGAAGGTGGTGAGCACCTTGGTCATCATATTAATCAGCGGCACCACCGTTGGATTCGTGCCATGGTACAAGATTTAGCGGCATTCGAATTGGTAGCGGATTCGTCTGAGAGTACACCGCGAGCCTTATATGAAAGTCTTATTCGTATGGTAGGGCCTATTAGTGAACTAGCGCCAAATAATATTCCCCCGCGTTTTTCTCCTTACCATCACGACGATAGCTTGCCGGCGATGAAACAAGCAATGAATTATATTAAAGCGCAGGTTAATCGTGTGAATTTAAATTACACCACGCTCAGTTTTGAACAAAAAAGAGATGGTGTGTTTACCTTATTATTCGAAAAATCGTGGGAAGGCAAAGATCTAGTGATAGAAGTTTGTCCCACTAATAATGGGAGTCGCGAGGGCGTTAAAAATTGGATTGAATCTAGCCGTATTGCCAGCGCTAATTTACATAAAGACTTATCGGATCGCCGTTTACTGGGGGCAAAAGCCGACTTTATCGAGCGGGATGATAAATCTGAAATTGTCCCTGCGCCTAATAATGCCTTGTTCCGTATTAAAGCGGACAAACGTTTTATGTCTTCAGAGGCAAAGCTCGTTATAGTTGCCACTAGTCGAAAAGTGCAAGAAGACCGCCCGCAAACCATACTTGTGCATGTCGCTCATGATTAAAAAATACTACATCAGGCCTCTACGTATTAATGGTGCAATAAATGAGCAGTAACACACAAAAAAATCATAACCATGTGGCAGAACTCGCCGATCCGTTACAGGTGTTGAGCGATTTTTACCGACAAATAGTACTCATTAAGCGGTCGTTAGAGCTACATCGTTTAGAGCAAGAGGTGTCGTTGTTTTTACAAGTGGATCGCTTGCCTAGTGATCAGGAAATGGCTGAAGTCATTAGTGCTCGATTACAGCACTGGATTGATAAAAAACGTGCTGCTGCCGCTAAAGTGCTCACAGAAAAAGAATATAGTCGAATTGAAGAGACCTTATATATCGCTGCTGCATTAGCGGATGAACTCTTTATTTTAGAAATCGAATGGCCGGGTAAAAAATATTGGCATTCAGTTCTGTTAGAAGAAAGTGTGTTTCATAGCTGCTATGCAGGTGAGAATTTCTTTAAAGGCGTTATTCGCTTGTTAAATGAAAGAGCCGTGGACACACAGCAACGAAATTTAATGGCAGTTTATTTTTTGACATTGCGTTTAGGGTTTTCAGGGCGATACCGTGATCAGCCTAAGAACTTAGAAACCATACGTAACAAATTGTTCAAGCGTATTAATAACGGTGTAGACGACAAAGAGTCCTTGGTTTGCCCACAGGCTTATGAGCACTTGTTTTCGTCGATGCAAGAATATCGGCTTGCTCCATTAACCCGCTGGAAAAAAATGATGGTGAATGGTTTCCTGCTTTATTTGTTATTAGGGTGGGTTGTTTGGAACAGCTTTACCGGTGTTTGGGATATATCGCTTTAATCAGAGGTTCCTTAAATTTCCTTGTGATTAGGTGGCGGTTATTACATATCGCTATTAAACATCGCTATTAAACAAGTACCACGCACTAATTGGAATGCGTTAATAATGAAAGAAGAATTACCTAATCAATTACAGCAATCTACCGTATCGCCACTCGATAATTTATTGGGTAGCGGCATGGTATTAATTGATTCTCTTAAAGAGCGTTTAGATCCTTTTATTCTTCAGACACAACCCATATGGAGTGATCCATTGTGGCAGTTTTTAGGATCTATACTGGCACTGGTTATAATCCTTATTGTGTTGTTTTGGTTACTACGTTTAATTGGCGGTAACCTTGCTGCTTTTGCTGAAGGCGTAAAAAATATCGTTTTCTCTGTTATAAAATCGATATGGAAAATTCTTTTCAAATCATCTACTACCGCAGCTGACGAACCGTCATCTTCCAGCTCTTTTTGGGTGACACCTTTTCGTGTTAAAAAAGCGTTCGATTCTGTTCGTTACTTAACGACACGACGCGACTGGCGTTATCAGTCTTCGTGGTATCTATTAATGGGTGAAGAGGATTCAGGAAAAACCGAATGGATAGCGAATTTACAACAAGGGCGACGGACCCACTTACTCTCCCGTGAAAAAAAATTAATAGCCAGTGGCAGTGGCTGGCATTTCTTTGATCACGGTTTAATTATTGATATAGAAAAAGAAGAGGATTTTACCCCCGGAGTTGAATTACTGAATGCCTATCGCCCGGAACGACCGCTAGATGGCATTATCCTTACGCTCTCAGCGAAAAAATTACTCAGTGCACAAAATAATACCTCGGTTCTTCATGAATATGGACAAACACTGTATGAAAAAATGTGGGCAGTGCAGAAAATCACTGGGTTCATCTTACCGGTTTATTTAGTCGTCACCGAGTGTGATGAGATAGAAGGTTTTACTACTTTCTGGTCGGCATGGAGTGATACACCAGCTGACGATATGTTTGGTTGGTCTAATCCTTCACGGGTAGATACTGCTTTTTCGATCAATTGGGTGGAAGATGCATTTGCCAGCGTGGTAGACGCGATACGTAAAGCACAGTTGGCGATAGCCGCCACAGGTGAAGAAATCAGCGATATTGATAGCTTTATGTTATTCGATCGCGAGTTTCAAGGTTTAGAAGCACCGTTAACCGAAGTGATTCAACAGGGTTTTGCCAGTAGTAGCTTTCAGGAGGCTTTACCACTTAGAGGTATTTGGTTTAGTGGTGAAATTGCTGGTGAGGTAGCGCTTAGTGAAGATTTACTAGCAGAAAAAATATGGCCTGAAAAGCACCTAGCTTATCCAGTAGAACAACGATTTTTCTCGTCGAATAAAACCCTACGCAGTATGCAGTATGCCTCTGTATTGCTATTTATGTTGTTGGGTGCAGGACTAATGATTGATACCTATCGTTTGCATAGTTATACCCAGAGTGCGCAAAAGTCGTGGGATGCTATTTTTAGTAAAACCGCATCGGATGAGAATAACGATATATATAGTAGTTATTGCAGCAGTCAGGGTATTGATACTTGGCGCTTGTTGAATAACTTAACTAAATTAGATGATCAGCCTACAACACCTACCTTGATTTCTTCGTGGGGGGGCGGGCAAATTGATGCAATGCGCCACGCGGCTGCCGATAGTGTGTTTCCTGCGATATTATTCCCTGCTTATGAGTGCCGCCTCAAAAAACGTGCTAATGAGTTAACTCAATTAACCACGGTTAATATTCCTCGTCATGCCAATGTGAATGTATTGAGTCAGCACTTAATTGACTATACCGATGCATTAACAGCCTATCAGAAAGCGCAAACACAATTTATTCGTTTGGCTGGCCCCTTGCCAAGCACCAAGAATGTTGTGCGCGATTTACGTCAGCTAACCGATTATTTATATGATGGTACTATTCCCGCATCGGTGGACTTTGGTACGGCTTTATTGGTAGGTGGCGTGATGGATGCCCACTATGATATTGAATGGAAGGCAAATGATCTAATTGATTCTACCGACCAAGCCAATTATTTAGCAGACCTGAGCGCTCGAGTACGAAATAAAATCAGTGAAGAAGCAATGTCTCCACCCTTAGATGATATTAGGCGTTCATTTCTTGCCAGCTCCATAGAAACGGGACAATCCACGACCCAGCGCTTTTCTCTATCGTCATCAAAAGATATGCTAGATTCTATTAATACGTTTCAGCAGTGGTTGCGCTATATTTCACAGGAATGGTTAAAGTCGAATAACTACAATAGCCCTTGTGGTCGCTTTCATCAGCGTTTAACAAACCTCAATACCGAACTCAGTGCAGCGGCTTATTCTCAATTACTATTAGATACGGCAACGGCTGAATTTAATGATATTAATTGCGATACCGCCATTCGGCATCAATTAGTTAATTTGAATGTATCGCCATTCGGACAATTATTTGTTGAAAATGATAATAATAAAATTGTCTTTTCCTCCCAGTTAAATCAGTGGATTAATGAGTTTAATGCTCTTGAATCTATGAGTATTTTCTCTTATGAGACCTTACTCACCACATCCAGCAAAACAGGCGAACAAGCAGGCGGAAAAGTGGTGGCATGGAATACTGCACCATTAAGCGAAGCCATCGATGTGATGTTGGAGTTTCAATCTTTTCGTCAAAAATGGTGGCAACTTGATCCGAATAAACGCAGTGAACCTTTCTATGCACCAGCACTACGTGAACGTTTACGTGAAATAGTCACGCAGTTAATTTATCAGTCTCAGGTGAGTGAGTATAGTCAGCAGCCTAGCCCAATTACGCGTGCTAGAGATGAAGAGTCCACGCTCAGTGCGAGTATTGTTAGCTTTGAGCGCGCAGAAAGCATGATTAGACAGTTATCCACGCTGTTTCAACAAGAAGGCGATATAGCCAATGCGACGCTATTAAACAAGCAAGCAAAAAGCTTTGTGTACGAGCGATTGGATGTATTAACGCAAGTGACTGCAGACAATAATTTGTATACACCATTACAACGGATTGATTGGAAAAGTGATAACTTAGCCCAAGCCTTGTTTAATTATGGTGACCCCGCTGCTTTATCCAGCTATTTAGAAAACCAACGCCAGCGTTTGAGCTTTCTTACACAAAATTATGCCAAGCCATTAATTAGCTATTTAATTGATACCCACACCATCGCTGAGACCAATAATAAAGCGCGTTTATGGTACAACACCTTAATTGAAATCACACAGTATGATCGCCAGCAACCGGCTAACGATATTAACCTGCTACAGCAATACGTAACGACAGAGTTAGGTCAGCAAACATGGCAGCAATGTGATGCCTTACTCGATCAACCGCAGTTAATTAGTACCGGTGGCTTATTCTCTCAGCGTCATTATGATATTGATAAAAAAGTGCGCTATGTGTGTAAAAACTACGGTAAAAATCGCGTGGTTAGGCAGTATTTTGCGTTGGCTGAACGTTTTAACCAAGACATTAAAGGTCTATTTCCTTTTACCGACTATAAGAAAGGAGAGTTGGTGAATCTATCTCCGCAGGTATTGCATCGTTTTCTCGATGACTATCAAACTATTTGGGCGGAACCAAAAGAGGGGGCATCATTACTGGTTTCACTCACGCGTTATTTAGCCAAGAATCCAAACTCAGGATTAGACCATTGGTTACGTTTTGTGAAAGACGTCGATCGTTTCGCACAGTTTTATCAACAAGTGCGCGATAACGAGACCGCCACTATTAATTTGTTAGTGGAATTTGATAGTCAGTCTGTATCGTCTAAAGGTCAAGATCAAATAATTGAATGGCAGATGCGTAGCGGTGATCAAGCAATAATTTTCCCTAACGGCGATAATCAAATCCAATGGCAGCCGGGACAGGCATTATCCTTATCTCTACGCTGGGCAAGGGGGTCTGAATTTTTCCCGCTAGAAAACTTTTCGTCCGATTATAGTGTGATTAGCAATAGATCCGTTGCACGCTTTACCTCAAGTAGTGAGTGGGCCTTGTTTGAATGGTTGCAGCGCTTTGATAAGCGATCATGGTCATCTAAAGGGGCATCTAAAAGGTCACGTAAAATGCAATTCGAATTTGCCGTTCCTGTGGGAATAAAGGCAGAGTCTACCGCAGCAGCTGGCGCACAAAAAACGGCTTATACCAGTCGTATTAACTTGGCTGCTAGAGCAGTAATGACAACAGAAAGTGGTAAACAAGAGTATCTGGCAATACCACTTAATCTACCTCGGTTTGCCCCCGGTTTACCTGTAGAACAGTAAGGAGGAGAATAATAATATGATGCGCTTACCTGATCTTATTGCCAGCGAATCACTGGTGTTAAACGAAAATGTTAATCAGTATATAGAAGAGCATTTTGGCCGCAGCTTAGATCAATTACTTGCCCCCATTGGCGATAGTGTAGTCGGTGATTCCGTTCGACATAACGGTGTGTATTCTAAAATTAAAGAAGCCCGCAGAGAAGATGATAGTAGCTTGCCCCAAGGTGTATGGACACACGAAATGAAAACCGCCGACTGGGAAAAAGTGGAGTTTACCGCATTAGAAGCGCTGTGCTTTAAAAGCAAAGATTTACAGTTAGGCGTATGGTTAATGGAGTCCAATATAAACCGCTACGGTTTTGCTGGTATTGCACCTGTTGCCGTATTACTCCGCGCCCTATGTGAAACATTTTGGGACACTATGCATCCTCAAATGGTAGATGGCGATGTTGAGTTTAGAACCAATCCCATTAATTGGATTAATAAAAAATTATCGTTGCGCTTGCGCCTAGCACCTATTACCGCCACGCCTTTGGATGGCTCGGAATATAGTTGGGATGATTGGGAGAACGCACAACGATACGAACAACTCAAACGCCAGCATCAAGGACAGGTAAAGTGGGAGGGTGTGAATACTGATCTATTTAAACAGCGCTTAGCCGCCACATCGGAAACCTTTTTATATACCTTATGCCGTGATATTGATGATGCCGAACGTGCAGTTGATGATTTAATTACATGGTTTGACCAACAATGCGGCAACGATAGCCCAAGCTTAAATGAAATGACCACATTGCTAAATAGCATACGTGATGTCGCTGAGGGCGAATTAACTAGGCGTGGAATAAGCCTATCAACGATGTCAGCAGAAAATTCATCAGATGCTAGTTCTGATAACAATATTAGTGATGATAATAACGGTGGTGGAAATGGAGGTTCTAATGGCGGAGGCTCTGATGACGACGGAGTGAGTCGCGGAGCTATACGTAACCGCGCAGATGCCTTTGCGCGTCTACGAGAAGCTGCTGAATTCTTAATGCGCGACGATCCCCATAGCCCAGTACCCTATATGGTGAGTACGGCTTGCACATGGGGAGAAAAATCAGCGCCTGATTTATATCAAGAATTATTTTTACATAAAGCGGGACAGCTTAATATTTTTGAAATAATGGGTTTGTCTACGGATGAAAATACCGGTTAATTAATATAACAAGAGGATAATATTATGTCGGGTGATGACGTACAACGACGTGCAGAAAAAATTATTTCTAGCGTACCAAGTATTCAAAGGCGCGTAGGGGCTAATGAAGTAAGGAGTTTGGACCGAGGTCCGGGCGCACACGCATCGACTAACCCGTCTGGTCGAATTACTGTGAATAGTGATTGGGCAAAAGGTGTTACCGATAAACGTTTGCAGGCAACTCTATATCACGAGAGCATTCATGTTGATCAATTTGAACAGGGGATGAGTGGTAAGAAGCATCTGCCCATCATGGAATTTCATGCGCATAACCGCGAATTGCGCCATGCAATGAAACATGATTTGTACTCCCCTCAAGATATGCAAGGAAAATTAGCAAAAATTAATAAATACGGCGATAAAGTCAAAGCGAAGTTCCCCGAATTTACTGATAACGTTGACCGCCAATTAGGTCGTATTGAAAAAGGCGATATGCCAGCCAAGCATTCGGTTAAATATTGGACCAACAAATTGGGCGACTAGACTAAGTTATGCTGTAGTGGCATACCAAAGCTAAGTTATACCAAAAATCACTGCTGTCCCGTTAACTTAATATCGTCATGCCGAATCCGCTACTGTTTGGCCATCATCGGTACGGCTTACCGCTAATTCCCATGAAGTTAACGGGACAGCAGTGATCAAAAATATAAACGTGATTAACGATAGAAAGAGAATAAAAAATGGCCGCACTAGCCTCATCCGCCTCAAACGTTCCTTATCGCAGAGTGAGAGCGCATAGTATTGGTGGCAGTACATATGATGCATTCAATAGCTCTACTGAAAAAACAGTGCTAAGAACGGATGCAACCACCAAGAAAAAAACCATCATTACGGGCGGCGATATGGAAGATGCTTTGGCTGCGGGAGTACGTTCCGGAAATAAACATGCTACCGCATTGAATAATCAAGCGAGTAACTTTGAAAGCGGGCGTAAAACAACAAATCATCATCCTTTAGGTTGTGCAGAGGCAAGAGCCGAAATGGCAATTGCTGCACATCATATTATGAATAAAACATCTGCTCTTGATGATGATGGTTTTGAACCCGTGGGTAAGTCTGCCATTGCCAATGCTTATGCAGACAATGCATGGAAAAATTCTGGCGGTTCCACTTATAGTAATGCAGTCGATCAACGCAATGAAACAGTGAAAGCCTGTGCAACGTGTAGTGCGAGAGGTTTTCCAGATCGGTAATGATTCGGTCATAATTTTATAGACAAAAAACGGGTAGGTAATATGTCGGCAATGGCGGTATATGTTGATGGAGAGGTTGCGACGGTAAGCGATGTAGCAGTTCGATCCGCAGTTGTTGAAACATGCAATGAGCATAATAATAAATCGCTTTATCCTTTAGATACCGAAAAAAATGATTCCTTAGAATATTGTCAAAAAACGGTATTAGCAATGCTGGCTGACGCTAAGGCTAATAGCATATTACCTAAGCAGCGCCTTTCCATATTGATTCAATGGCGTGACTTTTTACCTCTGTTAGAAAAAACTCGGTATCTTGATACTGAAAAACTTCGCTTTTCTCAAATAATAGACACCTTGATTGAACTGGCTTATTTACTATGTGATTGGAGTCTACTTATTTTTATTCGCACCCAGTTACTCGCTGGTAATGCTTGCCAATCCTCCCAAAAATCCGTTGAATCGGCATGTTCATTATCGACCGTATACCAGCATATCGGACGTTATGACTTGGCCGAAAAATCATTAGTCAGGGCTGTGCTGGCGAATCCAAACGATTTAGTTTTACATCAACAATGGTGTGCTTTAAAAGAAGAGAATGCGCAGCAGAAAGTGTGTTATCACGATAGCGAAATTTCTCTTACGCCGTTAACGCACGCGCACTTACATGATTTTGCTTGGCAATATAATGAATTAGTGAAGGAACTGTGTAATCTTCCATTATTTGTTAAGAATGAAGATTGGCACTATTGGTATCAAGATATGCAAGCCGATCCTAATAGGCATCTATTTGCGGTTATTCACCAAGAATGGGGATTTATTGGTTGTGTGAATTTACAAGTGTTTAATGGCACAGGCTTTTTTTATTACTGGCTCGGTGATGATTTTCAAGGTTGTGGCTTCGGTCCTAGAGCGGTGAGTTTACTGATGGACTTTGGTTATCATGAACACGATATGCATTGCTGCTATGCAAAAGTCTATGCACATAACCTTCCTTCACATAAAGCCATTGATAAACTAGGGTTTCAAAAATTACCTTTCACGGCGACTCATCCTGATGAGAACGAGGTTTTTTATTATTGTGGGGACATAAAACCCGACCATCAGCTTTTTGCAGAGTTAACCACCTTATTACAGAATATGGATTCGGCTATCCAGCCTATACCTCATAAAGAAATGTTTACTATGGCTAACCATACTAACCTGTTTGCAGAGACAGTAGCGTAATGGCCGCCGGTGACGAATTTACCGCGTCTAAAGCATTGGCATTAATGAGCCAAGATAAGCGTATTTTTTTACAGAAAAAAGAAGCTCCTACTATTACGACGGCAAATTATTCAGCACAAGAACCTCACGACTTTACCTCTACCCACTTAGACACCACCGCTATTCAAAAAAGGGAAGCGCATGCTCGCGGTGTTAGTAATATATCTCGGCTTGCGGCTATGCCTAGCGCACATTTAGATGATGAAATAGCCGCTTTGGAATCATTGCATGCCGATCTTCATGGTGTAATTGATAAACACTTTGAGCCGGGAGTTGCTAATGCATTTGAGTCCAAGGGAGTGGGCATGGCTAATGGTGCTCAAAAAAATGTATACCGTACGGGGGTTAGTTCAGAATTTACGGCTTTTGATGGCGATATTCATAAAGCGAATGGTTGGGATGAATTTGCACAAACATCTGTTACGCATTCGAGGGCATCTGGTAGAGCAGCAGCATTAAAAAACCTCGCAAAAAATGCTGTTTCTGACGACGATATCGCTCGTCATGGTAAATTATCAAGAATCCATGAGTTAATGTCAGTGACAACAAGTTATGTCAGAGGCGATACAGCGGGTATTGCTTCGGAGCATGACGATGACCCTACTGGCACGCGTGCGCAACATCCAACAGCCGCTGCTCTTAGGGGAGATGGTGGTGGTAGTAATAGCACCTATAATCATCGTTTACGTACAGGTGTTATGCAGACCGCGGAACAAAATTTTATAAACATGCATTCGGCAGGTACGTTTCCATTAATGGCTGACCTACAAAGTGTGCGTTTAGATGCGGCGACTTTATCTACTACCCACGCATTTAATGCGCCAGTGACAGATTCAACTCATTCAGCATTATCAAAAGAAGTACCTGCTAAACAGGCACATATACATTACACACGTGAAGCGGCTAAAGATATTAGAGCCGTTTTACAAACAAGAGGTGCAGGCGCAGGTGCAGTGGGTCATCCACCGCCATCACCTCGTAGGCTAAAATAATCTTTTTTTACATGGGTTAAAAATAACCCGCGATTTTTTATTTCTCACAACGAATCCATCAATATATGGCTAAATAAAGGTGCTTTGAGAATAAATAAAGGTACTTTGAGAATAAAAAAGGTGCTTTGAGGATGAAAAATACACAACTTCAGTAAAAATACCTCAAATACGCTCCCATGCTCATCTGGCATTAAACCTGCTTGTAAGTGAATACTACACATATTATTCATGAAGGTTTAACAAAAATAATTCCTATGGCCGATAGTTATCCTCCATTTAATATCGAATCACTGAGTGTCGATAACCAGCTCGCATTAATCGAAATTGAAGGTGATGTGGCGCTGGGTGCTATGGGTAGCCAGTATATTCGTGTGAGTTCTTTCGAAGGGCAAGAGTCGGTCTCCCAACCTTTTCAGTTATCGGTCGAATTGCGGGCGGATGATACTGATGAAAAGGGCTTGTTACTCGATGCGCGTTATATTGGGCATTGGGCGAAAGTACGTATTGCGATGCCAGAAGGTGATGGTTTTACTCCGCGCTTTTTTCGCGGTGTGATTACCGAATTAGCCATGGGCGCACCGGGTATTTATACCTTGACCCTGCAATCGCCATTACATTTACTCACCTTGAGAAATAATTATTATATTTTCAGTGGTTGTGATATTCGTGAGTTGATTACGCAAATGTTTGCACAAGAACTACAAGATCCCCATTTTGTTTTGCGCTTTGATTTTAGCGATAGTCCTACACTCACACGTATCCAAGACTGGATGCAGTCCGGCGAGTCGTCGATGGATATGTTACAGCGTATTTTAGGAAAGGCATTTATTAATTATTTTTTTATTCACGAAGAAGATAAATTGACTTTAGTCTTCTCGGATAAAGTATTAACACCTGATACTGTTTCTATACCGGGTTTTCACCACGGTCCTTTACCTTTGCGCTATACCTTTAGCTCTGTCGAGCCATTGCGCTCTCAGCAATATGATGTGTTTGCCGACTTACGCTACTCGGTAAAAATGATGCCGGCCAAGGTGCAAACCTTATTAAACCAAATAGATCCCGAATGGAAAGACAATACCGTTGCGAGTTTTAATAGTTATAGTGCGCAAGATAATAGCTCTGCTCCTGTTGGTTACCATCATCATTGGAATTATGACTACGGTGTCAATGATGCCGAAGCGAAAGATCAACAGCGTAAAATATCGCAACAAATTAATACTGAATCCGCGACCTTAACAGGTTCGGTGTATAACCCTTTATTAAGCCCCGGATATTGCTTTCAGTTGTTTAATCCTTTGCTCGGCGGTGATGACGTTGAAGGTAAAGGGCGGCCTGAGTTCGATCAAGAAATTTATGTGGTGACCAAGATTCAACACAAATTCAGTGGCGAAACGGGTTATACCGGTAGTATTGAAGCGACCTCGGTGGTCACCGATGGCGAAGAGCAAAATAAAACATTTTTAACGCCATTTTCCATGCAGAGTACACAGCAAGGGAGTGTGTTGGCTAAGGTGCTGGATCACGAAAAACCGGTAGGTTGGCGTTATCGTAGTAAAAGTAATTTCCAGCCAGAAAAAGGCCAAGTTTTTTTTGATGGTGAACTGCAACACGAAGGCGAATGCCACGGTGAGGCAGGTTGCTTAGTTCAATTAGCAACCGGACAAAAGCATTGGGTAGTATTACCACGCTCATCGCAATCGGTACCGGAAATTAATTCAATGGTGATGATTGGTCGTGGCAGTAATGAAAGTGAGCAGCCAGAGTTGCAACAAATATTGGCCTCTCATGGCTCTAAAGTGATTCAACCACCTGATCGACGTAGCGCTTCATGGCAAGCCAATACCAACTGGGGCAGTAGCTATTCAACTAACTATGGCGACAGCATCAGTATTCACTTTGGACACACCGCGCAAACCAATTTACCCCAAGCCATTCGTTTAGTCGAAAACGCCTATGATCATGTGGGTATGGCGGGGACTAATTATGGTAGTTGTAGTTACAACAAGGGCGGTTCATGGAGCGTATCACTCAGTGGCAACGAAGATAATCCTGATGTGGGTTTACTCGGCGCATCCATATCGCAGGGCAGTAGCTTTGGTGAATCCCATGCGGCACATAGTTATAATTATGGCTCAACAAAAGTCAGCGAGGGCTACTCTGAAACCGGTAAGAGCGCTAACGTTTCGGTGATAGGCAAGTATACTCCAGCGCCAGATTTAAATAATCCTAGTTTTGTGAATGGAAAATTACCTAAAGACATCAGTGAATATACTAGTGAGCTGGGTAATGGCGATACCTTTAGTCGTTCGTCGGTATTAGGCAGGTCTATTAATTGCAATGGCGTGGGTATTAGCGCACCAGATGTATCTATCGGCAGCCTTATTCCTGGCACTCATTACAATTCTTCGATTACTTTGGGGGTTAGCGAAAATATTAGTAAAACTTTGGGGGCAACATTTAACGACTCTCTGATGGTCGGTATGTCGGTGAGTAATAGTATTACCTGCGCCGCACAATTTAGTAACTCCTTAACTATTGGCGCAATCATGAATATTGATACCCGTATTGCGGGTACAACGAATTTATCCACGACTATTGGCCCATCACTTAACTACTCTACACAAATTGCTGATACGTTTTCTCAGTCGACTACGATAGGGTCAAGTACCAATATACAAACGAACCTAACGAATAATACTAATCTGAGTACCACCATTGGTAACTCAACAGATGCATCGACATATATCGGTGCAAAAAATTCTACCAGTACATTTGTGGGTGCTACTAATGATGTGTCGGTTAATGTATCTAATCGTAATTCGTCTAGTGTGTCAGTAGGAATGAGCAATGAATCTTCGGTGAATGTGGCGGCAAAAAAATCCACTAGTGTTTTTGTGGGTGCAACAGATGATACCTCTATTAATGTTGCTGCGCGCAAATCAACGAGTATCTCTGTTGGTGTTTCTGATGACACATCTATTAGTTTAGCGGCGAGTAATTCAACGAACGTGTCTATATCGGCTAAATCCGATACGAGTTTGAATATTGGCGCATCTACATCTATGAGTCTTAATCTTAGCGCTAGTCTTGCATTAACCAATACTTTATCGGCCTCTGCTTCTATCACCAATAGTATGAGCGCCAGTGTGGAACTGATTAACTCATTAGCTGCGACAGCAAAAATTGTTAACCAAGCCAGTGCCGATTTTGAAATGATTAATGGGGTTACGAAGGCAGAATTAGACTTACGTCAGCAAGCGAAATTACGTGCAACCATTGCCGAAGTCATATCAGGTATGGATTTAAAGGTGTAATGGGAGTTATATAAAAACGCGTATGCAAATTATTAAGTCTAACCGTCTCGGGTTAATCCATAAAACCTACCACCTCAAACATCATCGTTTTGCCGTGGGTGCCTTGGCTTTTTTCCCACTACAAGGTGATAGTCAGCACCCTGTCGTAGAGTATGATCAATGGCCTAAAGTGATGTCTCAACTACCTATGGGGGAGGCATTGGATATTGGTTTTGTTAAGCCTCGTGGTGAGGCTTTAGTTTGTGCTAAAGGTTATTTCCATCAACATGGTGTGTTTTATCGATCCACACCACGATTGGAAATTGAAAGCATTAAAAAACAAGTGCGCATCTCGCGTTGGAATAAGTCAAAGGGCAATGCACTGACTGATTTTATGCCAGTAGATGTATTAGATAAACGCCGCAGTCAATATAACGGTACCTACGATAAAAAATGGCTGGAAAAGGTTCATCCGGGCCTGCCGGTAGATACCGATACACGACTATTTAATACGGCTCCAAAAGATCAGCAGTTAACGAGCGGGCTATTTAAATCGCCTTATTTTACAGCCGGTAGCTCTTATGTATTGAGGGATATGCATCCAACGGAAAAGTGTATTGAGGGGTTTTTACCTGATATTAATGTGCGTATTTTTACTGATCTCAAACGAGACCCAGAAAATCAATTTGTTGAATTGAAAACCAATCTTGAGACCGTCTGGTTCTTTCCTGAAATTGCATTGGGTGTTGCCATTTTTCGTGGTGAAACAGAGGTGAATGATAGTGATGGCTTGGATGTTAATGCGCTTTTGTTGGCGTACGAAAACACCCAAGATGAGCCTAGAACAATCGACTATTATAAAAATGTTCTTTCGTTGCGCACGAATATGAAAACAGCGATAGCCCATGTGTTTAATGAATCACAATTAATGCCGTTGAAAACACCCGAAGAAACCGCTGCTATGGAGGCGCTTATTCAGCAAGGTGAAGCAGAGGAACAAGAGCAGATGCAGGCTATGCGTGAGCAGTATCTTCAGCAAGCTCAAGAAATTGTTGATCAATCATTGCCAGAGGGCGCTCCGGGAAATGACGAGTTACAGCAAGCATTGACTGAGAAAAAACAACCATCTACGCCTGAAAAATCTGAATATGATATTCCCACTATTCCTAGCGCTGTATTGGCAGCGGGAGACTTTGATCTGACTGATATGCTGGCGGCAACAGATCAATTACAAGAAAAACTGCAAAAAGAAATGGCCGAAAAACAGGCGGAGTTAGAAAAGTTAGCGGGCGGCTACCAAGATGAATTCAAAGATAAATATTCTACTAGTAAAGAGAATGTCTCTTCTGAAAAAAATGTTTCTGATAAAACACTCCCCGCTGAAACAATCGACGAACTAAAGCTACGCCTGCTTACCCCGGTTTATGTAGTAGCCGAAGATCTGAAGCAGCAGCAGCAAGCCGCTGCGGTTAAGGGGATAGGTGATGTTATTGATGGTTTATCTGATGCGGCTAAACAGCAATTAAATGATGCCGATGAGTTAGATCCTAATACTTTAGCTCAAGCGTACGATAAATTACTCACTATGCAGCGCCAAGCACGGCAATGTGCGCAGGAGAGTATGAATAAAAAGTACTTGTCCGATGTACTTCAGCAGCAAGCAAAAGCATGGGTGATAGAGCTCATTACAGCAAAGAAATCGTTAGCAGGCCGAGATTTTTCTAATATTAATTTATCTGGAATGAACTTTTCGGGCTTAGATTGTCGTGATGTCATGTTTGAAAATAGCAATTTGAATGATTGTGACTTTAGCCAAGCAAACCTATCTGGCGCAGTGTTTACCGAAGCGCTTATCAATAATACTTGCTTTGCAGAAACGGTGCTTACACAAGCTAACTTTAGTAAAGCGAGCGGTGTTTCTGCGATATTTGTCAACGCTTGTTTAGATAGAGCAGTGTTTACCGACAGTAAATTTGAAAATACTGATTTTAGCTATAGCAAAGCCACTAGCTTGATCGCGACGACAGCGGATTTTTCAGGGAGTGATTTTTGTCACGCAACGTTTGATAAAAGCCTTTTTAATAATACCTCATTTGAAAAAAGTCAATGGCATCAATCGTCCATTGTAGAGTCAATTTTTATGCAGTCGATTTTGCATGATTCTCAGTGGCATGAAGCCACATTATACAAATGTATTTTTGTTGATGCTAAAGCAAAAAGAGTGAGTTTTCATAAGTCTGCATTAGAACTTGTGCAGTTTAGTAGTGAGGCAGACTTGGAAAACGCGGATTTTAGCCATGCTTCTTGTAAGATTTGTGGTTTTAGAGGCGTTAATTTACAAAAGCTTAAAGCACATTATGCAGTGTTTGTTGAATGTGATTTTGGTGATGCGAAATTGCAATCAGCTGATGTCAGTAAAGCGATATTTAAACGTAGTTTAATGACATTGGCACAGTTAACTAATGCCAATTGTCGCGATGTATTATTTAACGAGGCTGTAGTGAGAAAGGTGAACTTTGATAATAGCCATTTGGTGGAGTCAGAGTTTTTTAATTGTACATTAGAAAGTAATAGTTATCAGCACAGCTTATTGCGCCGGTCGGTGGTTAAGCCTCAGACTGCACTGAAATAAATAAGAATTGATAAGAACAGCTAAGAACAGATAGGTGAATTGGATGACAATAGATGAATTGAAAAAGTCCATCGCTCAAGGAATGCCATTAATGAAAGTGGATTTCACGGGTATGGATTTTTCCAATATTAGTTTGGAAGGTGCTATTTTTTTAAATTGTAAATTCTCTGATTGTAATTTTACACAGACCAATTTAGAGCGGGTAGTATTTACTCAGTGCGATTTACCGAATACCCATTTTGTTAATAGTATCATGCAGCAAACCAGTATTATTGAATGTGATCTAAGTAAAGCTGTCTTCGAAGGCAAGATGGAAGCGACAACCTTATGTAACTCCACATTAGTACAAAGCCGCTGGAAAAAAGTTGACTTAGATAAGTCAACGATGACGGAATGTGATTTTTCAGAAAGTGTGTTTGATGAATGTTTCTTTCAAACGTCTATTTTAATGGGTTGTTCAACGGATAAGGCCACTATAGATCAATGTACTTTTTATAATGTGACATGGACAAAAGCAGATTTTACTCACACGGCCATTACCCAATGTGAGTTAAATCAAGTGTTGTTAATTGAAGGGGTTTTTATCAAGCAAGACTTTTCAGGCACTCTTTTTACACGCTGTACTTGTAATGATAGTGTTTTTGATAAGTGCTTGTTTATAGCAACTAATATGATAGAAACCAATCTTTCTAAATGTCAGTTGTCGTTTTGTAATTTTGATGGCGCACAATTTCATCGGGGTTTATTGATAGAGTCAACCGTAAGTGAATGTAGTTTTAATGATACGATATTAGAAGGTGCTAATTTTCAGGATGCCATTTTACAAAAAAGCCATTTTAAAAAAACGATATTAAAAGATGCATGGATGAAAGGTGTTTCAGCTAAAGAAGTTGTTTTTTTAGAAAGTGATTTTTCTGGTGCTAATTTAAGTTACAGCACTTTAGATCATTCGGTGTTTAAAAAAGTTAATGCCCAGCGTGCTATCGTACATGGCATGCAGGAATCGGAGTGTGACTGGAGTGGTGCCAATAAACGAGATATGGTGACAACAGAGCCCGATCAGCAGGCCGTCGATGAGAAATTACAAGCGCGAGGAATAGCTTTATGAGTGCTGTTACAAAAATGAATAAAAAAATAATACATGACAATGATTGTCCATTGCTGAATGTTAATGGAGCGCCATCCCCTCACTTTCATGCTGCCGTGAAAAAAAATCCTGTTATGCCAACGTTAAATGAAAAACCGAGAACTCCAGTTGTATTGGGATATAGCGCAACCGTTATTGAGGTAGGAACCGTTTGCGAGGGTGAAATCAATTTTACAATAGATATAGATGCGAAGCTTGATAAAGAGCGTGATAATAAGGCTAAGGGAAGTGATAACGAAAAATATTTATTGCAATTAGGCGAAAAGCAACGTGTATCAAGTGCTGCAGAAGGTTTGTTACTTATGCCAAATAAGGATGATGTGGTGTTGTGTGTTGAGATAGAAGGTCGCTTGATTATTAATCAAGTGCTTAAGCGGAAAGAACGTTCTTCGCCGCTAGTGATGTCGTCGTCTCGTCCTGTTGAATGGGTTGCTCCAGTTTTACGCTTTAAAGCGTTGAAAGAGATGGAGCTGCTTGCGGTGAACAAATTGACTCTGTCCGCATCCGACCTCGTTTTTGGTGCCGCACGTACATTGGTGCAGCAGGCTCGAAATTTTATTCAACAAGCTAAAAATTATTCCTTAACCACAAAAGATCTCTTGCGTTTGAATGGTCGGCAACAAGTCATTATTGCCGAAGAAGATATACGTATAGACGCTAAGCGCATTAATATGGGGTAACGATTATGTTTGCGAATACACAAATGTTTGCTTTAAATTTAGGTTTTCCCGATGTGTGTAAAACCTTAGTGGCCTTAGCTGTTGTGCCTATTCCTTATCCGAATATGTCATTTACCAATACGGCTATTCCGAATGTGTTTAATCAATTTATTATGTGTATGCCGATACATAATTTAATGACCACAGTGCCAACATCAACGGGTAATGAACCGGGTTTATTGTTAGGTGTGGTTTCATCGTTGATCAAAGGGCCAACGATACATATGTTAGGCAGTGTAAAAATTTTTAGAAGCATTATGCCCGCAACAAAAATGCTTTCTGTTTCAGGGCAAAATGGCATGGCATTAAACATACCC
This sequence comes from gamma proteobacterium IMCC1989, assembly GCA_000209515.2. Classification (GTDB taxonomy): domain Bacteria; phylum Pseudomonadota; class Gammaproteobacteria; order Pseudomonadales; family Cellvibrionaceae; genus Endobugula. The sequence continues at coordinate 18,516 of AEVK01000174.1, read as the reverse complement.
GGTATGACACTGAGTCCATCGCAGGTTAAAGTGTTGTATTTCTCCTAGTGTGGGAATCGTTAGTCTAGGATTAACAGTTAGGGATTAAAAGTTCAGCGAAAAGTCTAGCGAGTTGCCAGCAGTGCCTTCTAGCGAATGACGAGTCACAAAGGGGAGTTGTGTCTGTTTAGCTACGGCTTTTTCGTGGCTGAAACGATTATCTGCTGGTTGTGAATGTGTTTGTATTGGCGAGTGTGTACGGTTGGTGTGATTGATTTTTGTGGTGTTGTGATACAGGTGCTCTGAAGATCCGCTAGCAGAGCTTTCGCGTGTGCAACCGCTACGACTATTTGCTACAGCAATAGATTCTGAAGGTGCATTGCTATCAAGATAAGTTCGTGTTTTTGTACCGGGTTTAGCATCTTGCCGAGTGGGGGCAATGTTTGGGCTGGTGCCATCAAAGTAACGTTGCTGATCACCGCTGAGTTGATGATATAAAATAGTAGACTCTCTACGACTATAATTAGCGTTATTATCTGGTGGCTGAAGTTGATTAGGTGAGCGGCTGTTAATGCCTATTTCATCTAATGAGCGTATACGTGTTTCACCGGGGGAGCTAGAGATACCGCTATAAGCTTTACCGAGTTGGTAAGGGACGGATGCCTGAAAAGGGTTGCTATTATCGTCGCGAACAACACGTACCATTTGGGCATAATTTCGTAGGGGAGGTGGTGTTTTATCACTCATCTTTTTTCCTCAAAATATTCCGTAAAATAAGTTGCCTTGTTGTAATTGCTAGCATGATTATGGCGGCGATGTATTCGTAGACTATAGCAAAATCTGAATAATGTGTAGCGCCTAGCCGGTGAATGAGCTACGCGCAGTGTTAGCTAACTCATCGTCAGTTTATTCTTTCTTTGTGCTAGGCCACAAAATACTGCTGCTATCTACATAATGATCTGTGAGTAAGCGTTGATAGCGCAGCGATTCGTCATTACTTTTAAATGGCCCTAAGGCAAGCACTAGCCATTGGCGTTGCTCATTTTCGACTTTGAATATAGCCGGTGTAATGGGGAGTGTGTTGAAGAGTGTGCTGGGAATGGCGTTGCTACCAGTAATCGCATCCTCTATTGAACCATAAATACCCAATTGTAAACCATACTCCAAGGTAGCATTTTCTGTGCTGCTAAAAGCGTGTAAAGAATGGCGTAATGTGTCGGAAGGGTATGGTGCTGTTAATGAGTCTTCCATCAAAATAAAGTGAGGCAGTGCTTTTCCTATTACAACACCGTTGGGTGAGTAAGGCGGTAAATAAAGGCTAAAGCCTATGCCTACGGCAACTAAGGTGAGCGCTAACATGCCTAAGCCTTTCATTACGATGTTTTATCTGCGTTAATCAACGTTTTACCTACTTAGCATCAGAGTTGAATACTTGAAGAGTCATATTATTAAAAACTATAGTGTTAAATTGTACTGTACAAGCGCTATTGCCGATAGAAATTAATGCATATTTTGTCGTTATTCGGTTACGCTGAAATTACTGTCTGTGTTTTTGAGTATTGCATTGAATGTATTATGTACCACAAAGGTTTTTATGGTTACTGTTATGACGACGAATGAAGCAAAAAAATTAACGCCATCACCAGTTTTGCTTATAGATGCTTCTATTTATATATTTCAATATTATTTTTCGTTGCCCGATAACTGGTTTAGCGAGAAAGAGTGTTGTCCCACCGCAGCAGTATACGGATATACCGCATGGCTAGTACGTTTATTAAAAGCAGAGCAGCCTGCGCGTGTCGCCGCCTGTTTTGATGAAAGCTTAGATCAGTGTTTTCGTAATGACATTTATTCAGATTATAAAAGCAGTCGTGCCTTACCTGATGAAGCCTTAGCTTTTCAATTAAACGCCTGTCAAAAAATCACTCATCTACTTGGCATAAATACCTACGCGAGTCATCGCTATGAAGCTGATGATTTGTTAGGTAGCCTGTATCGTATCTGTTGTCGTAGTACGGTACCTATTGCCATACTAACTCGCGATAAAGATTTAGGGCAGCTATTACAGCGGCCGCAAGATTATTTGTGGGATTATGCGAAAAAACAGCAATACGACGAACAAGGTATAGCCGAAAAGTTCTTGGTGCGACCTGATCAGTTAGTTGATTACCTTGCCCTGGTAGGCGATGCGATAGATGATATACCCGGCGTGCCGGGTATTGGCGCAAAAACGGCGAGTGCTTTGCTAAAACACTATGGCAGTATCGAAATTATGCTGTCGCAATTAGATGAGCTACTGCTTTCACCTCCTGTAGGTGTTCGTGGCGCTCCTCGTATCGTAGCTAATCTACAGGGATATCGAGAGCAAATAGCTATAGCCCAACAGCTAGCAACTATTGTGACTGATTTACCGCTAATCGGCAGTGTGAAAGAGCTTGATAGGCAGAAAGTAGATCTATCAAAAGTAAATCGTTTTTGTCAGGAGATGGGTTTTCCCGCATTGAGTAAAACCATTGCGGCCATGTGCAATAAACATATGCCATAAATAGGTAATAATGAGAATCGATTAAAGTGCCGTTTTTTCTTTTATGGTGAATAGCTCACAAGGTTAGCGCCTGTTATACTGCCGCCATTCATTATTTAAATGCTATTTAAACGAACAACGCTAGAGAAATTATGTTTCAAAATCTGACAGATCGCTTATCCAAATCCCTTAAAAAAATATCCGGTAAAGGCCGTTTAAGTCATGCCAATATTCAAGATGCCTTAAAAGATGTACGTAAAGCATTGCTTGAGGCAGATGTTGCGTTGCCGGTGGTAAAAGGGTTTGTTGAAAAAGTCCGTAAACGTGCGGTAGGGCAAGAGGTTGCGCGTTCTTTAAACCCTTCGCAGCAATTTATTAAAGTAGTTCAAAGTGAACTGACCGAGATGATGGGGGAGGCCAATGAAACGCTTAACCTAGCGGCGCAGCCACCAGCAGTTATTTTGATGGCTGGTTTACAGGGCGCAGGTAAAACCACCTCTGTGGCTAAGTTAGCAAAATATCTAAAAGAGCGCGAAAAGAAAAAGGTCATGGTAGTCAGTGCCGATGTGTATCGTCCGGCTGCTATCCAGCAGTTAGAAACATTAGCGGGGCAGGTAGAAGCGGTATTTCATCCTTCATCTACTGATCAAAAGCCAATAGACATTGCACAAGAAGCGATTAGCGCAGCGAAAAAACAGCACTTAGATGTGGTAATCGTCGATACGGCGGGTCGTTTGGCGATTGATGATGCGCTAATGGCCGAGATTCAAGGTTTGCAGAAAGCGATTAACCCTATTGAAACCCTCTTCGTGATTGATGCGATGATCGGCCAAGATGCGGTGAATACTGCTAAGGCGTTTAACGATGCCTTACCGTTAACGGGTGTGATTTTAACCAAGGCTGATGGTGATGCTCGCGGTGGTGCTGCTCTATCTGTTCGAGCGACTACTGGTAAGCCGATTAAGTTTTTAGGTATGGGCGAAAAAGTGGATGCGTTAGAGCCTTTCCATCCCGATCGTGTTGCTTCGCGTATTTTGGGTATGGGGGATGTGTTATCGCTTATCGAAGAAGTTGAACGTACTGTCGATAAAGAAAAGGCGCAAAAGTTGGTTGATAAGGTTCAAAAAGGCACGCGTTTTGACCTTAACGATTTAAAAGACCAGTTTCAGCAAATGAGTAACATGGGCGGCATGGGCGCTATGCTAGAAAAAATGCCGGGTATGGGCAACATGAGCCAAATGGCCGAGCAGGCCGATATGGGCGGCCAGTTTAAGAAAATGGAAGTGATTATCGATTCTATGACTAAAGCTGAGCGCAAAAACCCAGATATTTTAAATGGCTCACGTAAGCGCCGTATTACCACTGGTTCTGGTACGCAGTTACAAGATTTGAATCGCCTATTAAAACAACATAAACAAATGGCGAAAATGATGAAGAAAATGAAAGGCGGCGGCATGGCAAAAATGATGCGCGGCCTTGGTGGCATGATGGGCGGTGGCGGTGGAATGCCTCCGGGTGGTATGCCCCCAGGAGGAGGTCTTCCTCCCGGTTTGGGACGATAATGTAATTTTCTCTAAGCGCTTTTGTTTGGTTCTTTTTGTTGGTTAAAGGCGCTTTTGTAATACCTGTTATTGTATCTGTCAGTTTACCCATTTGCTCTCGTTATCAGTTTCCCATTATTTATCCCAAAGTACGGGGAAGAGGCTGCAATATTGTAGTGCTTATTTTCTCCGCTTTCTCTCTTCTAACATTCTCTCGACTATCTCTACCCTATCTCTATACATCATCGATCTATTCCCGTAGAATACGCCGCCTTTCATCCTCTATGTTGTAGGATGATGATTATATTTGTCTTGCCGTGAGGCAACGCTTTTCATTGAATTATAGGAATTAAACTAAGATGGTTACAATTCGCTTAGCTCGTGGTGGTTCTAAAAAACGCCCTTTTTACCATTTGACAGTTGCTGATAGCCGTAGAGCGCGTGACAGTCGTTATATTGAGCGCGTTGGGTTCTTTAACCCTGTTGCTCGTGGTCAAGAAGAGCGTTTACGTGTAGATAATACACGTGTTGATCACTGGATTAGCCAAGGCGCACAGTTATCTGACCGTGTAGCTAAATTATTGAAAGATCAAGCAAAAGCAGCTGCTTAATGCTGCTTTTAGAAAACACAGTTAACAGCGCTATCAAGTAGTAGATCTAATGTCTGATTTATTGAATGTTGGTCGCATTACGAGTGTTTTTGGTATTAAAGGGTGGGTTAAAGTCCATTCGCAAACAGAACCGCCAGAAAATATTTTTAATTATCAGCCTTGGTATTTAAAAACTGCTCATGGTGTTAAGCCGATAGAGCTTGCTGATTGGCGAGCTCATGGCAAAGGTTTTGTTGCTCAAATAGTGGGAATTGATGATCGTAATGCCGCAGAGCTGTTATGCCCTGTAGATATAGCGATAGAAAAGGACAAGTTAAGCGCGCTGGACGATGGTGAGTTTTATTGGCACCAGCTAGAAGGTTTGCGAGTAATAAGTCGTTTTTCCAATCAGTCTTACGATTTTGGCATCGTTAAAAAAATATTGCCGACAGGTGCTAATGATGTATTAGTAGTTGTAGGAGATGAACAAAGTATTGATCAAAGCGAGCGCTTGATACCTTATGTTCCAGATCAGTTTGTCAGTGATATTGATCTCGCCAATGGCGTGATGACTGTCGATTGGGATCCTGAATTTTAAATCGGGTTGATTTGCTTATTAAGTGCAAGGCAAAGAGTAAGTGTTGAAAAGCGCTTTTACATTATCGGGGAATGAGTAATGCGTGTTGCTGTTATTACATTATTTCCTGAAATGTTTACCGCGTTAACGGATTACGGGATTACGGGTAGAGCAGTGAAGAATGAACTGCTAGCCATTAAAACCATTAACCCGCGAGACTTTACTCAAGATCGTCATCAAACAGTGGATGATCGCCCTTATGGGGGTGGCCCCGGTATGGTAATGATGATCGAGCCTTTAAAAGCCGCAGTAGATGCTGCTAAAACATGGTTAAGTGAAAACGATAAGCCATGTAAAGTAATGTATCTATCGCCTCAAGGGAGCGTGTTGAATCAGTCTGGAGTTACCAGCTTAGCGCACGAAGTGGTGTCACATAACTTCGTGTTGATAGCCGGGCGTTACGAAGGTATTGATGAGCGCTTTTTACAAAAGGAAGTGGATGAGGAATGGTCGATAGGTGACTATGTTCTCAGCGGAGGTGAGCTACCAGCAATGGTGCTTTTGGACGCAGTCATACGTTTGTTACCCAATGCGTTGGGGCACCAAGATTCGGCAGCTGAAGATTCGTTTAGTGATGGGTTGTTAGATTATCCTCATTATACGCGCCCAGAAAACTACCAAGGTGACATAGTCCCTTCGGTATTGCTTTCGGGCAATCATGCAGCGATTAAAAAATGGCGATTAGAGCAATCGCTAGAACGGACGAAAATACGACGTCCGGATTTATTAGAAGATTAATATAAGTGAGATCAGAGTAAGCTTTTTTGGCTGTTGTTCCACTTATTATATTTTTGGGGTGAAAGTGTATTCTGAACCCCGTTATAGACGTTCTAGCTGTGAAGCTACATACCTTTATTTATTAGGAAGAAATCATGACTAACAAAATTATTCAGGAATTAGATAAAGAGCAAATCAAAACTGATGTGCCTGAGTTTTCACCAGGCGATACGGTTGTTGTTCAAGTAAAAGTAAAAGAAGGCACTCGTGAGCGTTTGCAGGCGTATGAAGGCGTTGTTATCGCTAAGCGTAATCGTGGTATTAACTCTGCGTTTACAGCACGTAAAATCTCACACGGTGTAGGTGTTGAGCGTACTTTCCAGCTTCACAGCCCGTTAGTTGATAGTATTGCCGTTAAGCGTCGTGGTGATGTGCGTCAAGCGAAGCTTTACTACTTGCGTGAATTAACTGGTCGTGCAGCACGTATTAAAGAAAAGTTGGGTTAATCCATAAGGCTTTTTATATTGCTAAGTGGTTCCGAAGAACCGAAGCCTAGGCTTCGGTTTTTTTATGCCTGCTATATGGCTATACTGATGCTACCCCAATACATGGCGCGCTAATTTTATGTTTCCACTTTGGCGCACTACATTTAATATATTAAAAAGAGCTGAGCTGTCTATGAATATTCAAATATTACGAATTTGCGAAGCGTTATCCAATGAGTAGTGGTGAGCTGTATCAAGGCTTTATTGCAAAGTCAGCAGATAAAATCTTTGAAAGTACTAATGTCAACACCTCTAATCTAAAGGATAAATGAACTTTCTAGTGAAAAAATCTTCTTAAGTGGAGTGAAAAGCTTTTCTATGTCGTGATCAGTTTTTTGCGTAAATACGAACAACTGTTAGTGGGGGTTTTTATATCGGCCAGCACTTTATCTTAGCAGTACTTTCATGAATGCAAAGCGGGACTTAGGTAGTAATATGATTCAAAAAGGTGTTTTTTTTGGTGGTGACAGTCGGTTGAATATATTTGTATTAACTTTGCTGATAATGTTGGCTGGTGCTAGCAGCGTCGCTTTAGCGCAGCCCGTTAAGCTCCCTTCGTCAGTTGAAGTGGCTGATAGAATGGGAATACCTAAGGATATTGCTGGTAATATTATCAATCGTCTGAGGGAATCTCGTTCAGATATAGAGGTGGCCAATTTACGCCGTTCTCCTTTGCCTGGAATTTATAAAGTCGACTTAAATGGTCAGCTGGCTTTTGTTAGTGAAGATGGTGGTTTTTTGATTTCCGGCGAAATGTATCAAGTTAATCCCGGTTATTTAGTCAACTTGCAAGAAGAAGAGCGTCGGGAGCAAGAAACTGCTTTCGCTCCACAAAGAGCCAAAATGTTGGCCGCGGTTGATAAAAAAGATTTGGTGGTTTATTCACCCGACGAAGTAAAAGGGCATATTTATGTTTTTACCGATATAGATTGCGGTTTTTGTCGTAGATTGCACAGCCAGTTAGATGAGATGTTAGATGAGGGTATTGAAGTGCGTTATCTCGCTTTTCCGCGTGCGGGTGTGAACTCAAGAAGTGCAGAAAAGTTGATTACTACATGGTGTTCTAAAAATCCGCAATCATTAATGAACCGCTTTAAACGTGGTGAGAATGTTCCGTTAGCTGGGTGTGATCGACATCCTATTTTTGACCAGTATATGTTGGGGCAAGATATAGGGGTGACGGGAACCCCTGCTATTGTTTTAGAGTCTGGTCAGCTCATTCCGGGAGCGGTCAGTCCAGAACGTTTGGTTCGTGAGATGGGCATATAGTTTTTATCTTTTATGTAAAGTTTTTTGCCGCAGGTATCTCATCTTTCACCCATTCTAATCAATAATCCCCTTCGTTATAGAGGGGGTTAAACTCTTCAAAATGCCGTTTATATTGCCTATTTTTTCTCGATTTAATCGCTGCAGATGCAGCGTGTCATCTTCTCCCTGTAGATGGTTGACACTCCGCTACTGCACGCGTAAGGTTGCTGTTTTTTCATTATCCCCCGCTATTTATAGCGATTTTTCAGAGTCTCTGAGTCAGGCGTAGCTTGATTAGAAGCTCTTATTTTTTAGTCGAGGACAAAAGTTTGAAATCAGTCAATATAGGGCTTTGCGGATTAGGTACTGTTGGTAGCGGTACATTTAATGTGTTGCGACGGAATATAGAGGCGATTCAATCTCGTGCTGGCTGTACCATCACCATTGCGCAAGTTGGCGCACGTCGAGATAACCCTGCTTGTGATTTAACGGGTGTTAATGTTTCTCGCGATATTTTTGATGTAGTTGAAAACCCTGAGATTGATATCGTTGTTGAGCTTATTGGTGGCACGACGGTCGCCAAAGATATTGTTGATCGTGCAATCGCTAATGGTAAGCATGTCGTGACTGCCAACAAAGCGTTAATTGCCGAATATGGTAATGAAATTTTTGCCGCAGCTGATGCAAAAGGTGTAGTGGTTGCTTATGAAGCCGCTGTTGCGGGTGGAATCCCTATTGTTAAAGCGATGCGTGAAGGCTTGGCTGGAAATAATATCGAGTGGTTAGCGGGAATTATTAACGGCACGGGTAATTTCATTCTTACCGAAATGGGCGATAAAAACCGTGACTTCGCTGACGTATTAGCCGAAGCGCAAAAACTAGGTTATGCAGAAGCTGATCCTACTTTTGATGTAGAAGGCATTGATGCTGCACATAAACTCGTGATTTTAGCATCGCTGGCGTTTGCAATGCCGCTGCAGTATGACAAAGCGTTTACCGAAGGCATTAGTCGCATAGAAACACGAGATATTCAGTACGCAGAAAAATTAGGTTACCGTATAAAACATATCGGTATTGCCCGCCGAACCGAAGCAGGGATTGAGCTGCGAGTTCACCCAACCTTGATACCTAATAAACGTCTTATTGCCAATGTAAACGGTGTGATGAATGCTATTGTCGTAAAAGGGGATGCTGTTGGCCCTACTTTATATTATGGCGCGGGCGCAGGTGATGAGCCAACTGCATCTTCAGTGATTGCTGATATTGTTGATATCGCTAGATTACTGAGCCGGGACAGTATGCCTGCAGTACCGTCACTAGGTTTTGCTGAATTAAGCGATAAGCCATTAGTCGATATTAACGATGTAACAACCGGTTATTATTTACGTATGTTGGCAGACGACAAGCCTGGTGTGTTGTCACAAGTGACCACTATCCTGAGTAACCATGGTATTAGTATTGAAACCATGCACCAGAGCGAGCCTGAAGAAAGTGAAACGACCGCCGAAATTGTTCTTATTACTAGTCAAATACAAGAACGCGAGTTATTAACCGCGGTGAGTGAGATGGAAGGGTTAGAGACTATTACCGGAAGTGTTCATAAAATTCGTGTTGAAAGTTTGGGCTAATTAAAGGCTATTTAAGCGGTTATCTCTCAGCAGGTTAAATTAATGAAACAAACTAATTAAAACAAGTAGTTAAAACAAGCTAATTAAAAAAGTAATTAAAAAGGTTTAAAGATCATTCGATGAAATATATTAGTACACGTGGCGATGCTCCTACGTTAAATTTTGAAGAGGCGGTACTAGCAGGTTTAGCGACTGATGGCGGTTTGTATGTACCGGAAAGTCTACCGAAATTTAGTCATGAAGAAATCGCTTCGTGGGCAGGCCTGTCTTATCAGGAGCTGGCATTTAATATTATGTCGCCTTTTGTCGATGGTGAAATTAGTGATAGTGATTTAAAAGCGATTATTGAAAAAGCGTATTCGTCGTTTCGTCATGATGCCATTGCACCTTTAGTGCAAACTGCACATAACGAATGGATTTTGGAGTTGTTTCAGGGGCCTACACTCGCGTTTAAAGATTTTGCTTTACAGGTTTTAGGCTTGCTACTGGATCATTTTTTAGTGAAGCGCGATCAAAAAGTGGTAGTGATGGGCGCAACCTCTGGTGATACAGGTTCCGCAGCGATTGAAGGCTGTCGTCACAGTAACAATATTGATATCTTTATTTTACACCCGCATAAGCGCGTATCCGATGTCCAGCGTAAGCAAATGACATCGGTCATGGCGGATAATGTGTTTAATATCGCATTAGAAGGCAATTTTGATGATTGCCAAAATATGGTCAAAGCGAGCTTTCGCGATCAATCATTTTTGCCTGATGGTCGCCAGTTAGCTGCAGTTAATTCGATTAACTGGGCACGCATTATGTCGCAAATTGTGTATTATTTTTATGCGTCATTGGCGTTAGGTGGGCCTCATCGTAAAGTATCGTTCTCTGTTCCTACGGGTAACTTTGGCGATATTTTTGCGGGTTATTTAGCGAAAAAAATGGGATTGCCTATTGATCAATTAATTATTGCGACCAACTCAAACGATATTTTACATCGTTGTGTCGCCAATAATGATCACAGTAAGCAAGCGTTAAATCATTCTTTATCGCCAAGTATGGATATCATGGTGTCGAGTAATTTTGAACGTTTATTATTTGATGCTTACGATCGTAGTGGCGCTGCTATTAAGCAACTAATGGAAGAGTTTACTTCTGGCTCAATTACCCTGTCTGATGAAGCCTTGGCGAATGTGCGTGAAAATTTCACCAGTTATCGATTAGATGATGGTGATATGGTGCAGGTGATTACAGATGTATTTGAGTCAACCGGCTATTTACTAGACCCGCATACCGCGATAGGTGTCGATGCCGCACGCAAAAGTCGCACCTCTACTTCAACACCGATGGTGTGTTTAGCGACTGCGCACCCCGCAAAATTCCCCGAAGCGATTCGTCAGTCCGGTCAAACAGAAGATCCGGCATTACCACATCATATGGCAGACTTATTCGATCGCGAAGAAAAGTACATGGTCTTGAATAATGATATTCAAGCAGTCCAAGCATTTGTTAAAGAGAATATAAACGACTAATGTATTTCACCACTAGCTTCTTGTTAGTGGTGAATCCCTTTCAAAAAATCGCTATTAAACACGGTTGATATTATGCCTATACTTTCTCGCCGTGAATCCAAACCGCATCAACTTAGCAACGCTATTCATCCTTTGTTACAGCGAGTTTTTTCTTCTCGCGGTGTTGTGGATGATGACGAGCTAGATTATCAGCTGAAAAACCTTTTACCTCCTTCCTTGCTGAAAGGTTTACCCGACGCGATTCGCTTATTAAGTAATGCTGTGATACAGCAGCAAAAAGTGATGATTGTGGGGGATTTTGATGCGGACGGAGCCACTAGTTGTGCGCTGTCTATTTTGGCATTGCGAGCGATGGGATTACAGCAGGTAGATTTTTTAGTTCCTAATCGTTTTGAATACGGTTATGGCTTAACGCCAGAAATTGTAGAGGTAGCGAACAACTATCAGCCCGATCTGATTGTGACGGTGGATAATGGGATTGCCAGCGTAGAGGGAGTAGAAAAAGCAAAATCCTTGGGTATTAAGGTTTTGGTGACCGACCATCACTTGCCGCCGGATGTACTTCCCAATGCAGATGCGATTGTCAACCCTAATCAGCGAGGCTGTGATTTTCCCAGTAAAAATCTCGCCGGTGTCGGTGTAATTTTTTATGTGTTAACGGCATTGCGTACCGCATTACGTGAACAGGATTGGTTTGAAGAGCAGGGGATAAAAGAGCCCTTAATGGCAAATTATTTAGACTTGGTTGCCTTGGGTACGGTGGCCGATGTAGTGCCCTTAGATCGTAATAATCGCCTGCTAGTGCAGCAAGGCTTGCAGCGTATTAAAGCGGGCCATACCCGTCCAGGTTTATTGGCTTTGATTCAAGTGGCAGGAAAAGATTATCAGCGTATTAGTAGTAGTGACTTTGGTTTTATTATTGGGCCACGATTAAATGCCGCAGGGCGCTTAGATGACATGTCGGTGGGTATCCGATGTTTACTAACCGACGATGTTGATGTTGCGCACGAGTTAGCCGCAGAGTTGGATGGGCTGAATCGCGATAGGCGCGCCATAGAGTCCTCAATGCAACGTGAGGCAATCCAATACTTAGAGAGTGTGGTGGTAGAGAGCGTGGTAGTAGAGGGTGAAGCTAATACAGATACCATCCCTTCGGGTATTTGTTTGTATAACGACTCTTGGCATCAAGGGGTGGTGGGGATCGTTGCTTCTCGTATTAAAGAAAAATACTATCGTCCAGTAATTGCTTTTGCTCCATCCGATGTGGACTCCGACTTTATTAAAGGTTCCGCACGCTCTATTCCTAATTTACATATTCGTGATGTATTAGATTCTATTGCGACAGCGCATCCTGCCATTTTACAAAAATTTGGCGGTCATGCAATGGCTGCTGGTTTGAGTTTGCACAAGGATGATTACGCCGAATTTTCGGAGCTATTTAATCAGGCAGTAGAGAACGTGTTAGACCCCGAAGACCTTCAGGAATTGATGCTGAGTGATGGCGAGCTGTCTAGCGGTGAAATTAACCTAGCAATAGCTCATGCTATCCAGCAAGCAGGCCCTTGGGGACAAGGTTTTCCAGAGCCGTTGTTTGATGGTGAGTTTTTTATTGTGAGTCAGCGTATTGTGGGTGAAAAACATTTGAAATTGGTGGTGTCATCAGATGCCAATGCGGTTCATACCGTGGATGCGATTGCTTTTAATGTAGATGTTGAGCAATGGCCAAATAACACGGTATCAAAAGTGCGGTTGGCGTATCAGCTGTCGATCAATTTTTTTCGGGGGCAGGAGTCTGTGCAATTGATGGTAAAGCATATCGCTGTGTTATAACGATATGTGGTTGTATTTTTTTGATCTGTAGGCGCTTTGAGCACTATAACTCGCACATTTCCCTAGCATAATCGGGCAGCTCGTCAGCATTAGGCACGGGTGTCGACTGGCCGTTTTCATCAAGGGCAACAAACTTAAATTTTCCCTCAGTGACTTTTTCTCGCAAACCAATACGGTCACGTCTGACCCATGCTTCTACGTGTACGACCATAGAGGTTCTGCCTAATTCGGCAATATGTGTGTATAAGCCTAAAATATCGCCTACTTTTACTGCACGAATAAAACTCATGCTTTCGACCGCAACGGTAACTACACGCCCTTGGGCGCGTTGCCCTGCGCATATTCCAGCGGCAATATCCATTTGTGATAACACCCAGCCACCAAAGATATCGCCCGATGCATTAGTATCAGAGGGCATAGCGAGTGTGCGTGTGGTTAATCGGCCTAGAGCATTTTCTTCAGACATAGTGTGAGCCTATTATTCATCGTTTAGCTGGTGTGCTAAGCGATGTAAATTGATGTAGTAAATGAAGTATAGAGTATTTTTAGGCAAGCTAAACTTTGGGAGCTAGTTAACGAGTCGGTATGCTATGAATAGGTGTGCTATAAGTAGGCATGCCATGAATACTACAATTAACCACTAATATCGCTAAAAAAATAACTAGTGAGTTTGATCTAAGCTTTGTTTCGCTGCGGCATAGTCGAAATCGTGCCCCGCTTCTTCTGCGCTAAAGCGTAGTTCCTCAAGTTGTTGATAAAAACTAATTTCATCATCGGGCATATAGTGCAGGCAATTTCCGCCAAAGAACCACAATAAATCACGGTGTAGTGCAGGCATTAGATGCGAATAGGCACTCACCACACGGCTCACCAACCATTGGCCTTTTTCATTCATATCGTCATTGTATTCAGGCATCTTGCATAGAGTCTTCAGTGTTTCGATAAATGCGTTGGTATCGTCATCGCTTAACTCAGGCTGAGAAAAGGGCGCAACTTTTTGTGCCGTATCAGAAAAAGCCTGTAGTAAATCTACATGATGTTTTAGGTATTGCGTATAATGCGTCATATTTTAATGAGTACTGTCGTAAAAGTGATGATTAAGTTATGCATAATTTGCGTCATTATAAAGCAGCTCGTGCTTTTATGACGAGTTTTCGCATCGTTATTTTATTAAAATTGTTTCATTCAAGCAGTGAGTAAAAAATACATGACAAAAGCACTATCTATAAGTGGCCTTAAAAAGTCTTACGATAACGGTTTTGAGGCATTAAAAGGCATTGATCTCAGCGTTGAGGAAGGTGATTTTTTTGCTTTGCTGGGGCCGAATGGTGCTGGTAAGTCTACGACAATTGGTGTGCTTTGTTCATTGGTTGTTAAAAGTGCGGGGCAGGTGAGTATATTCGGAACGGATATCGATCAAGACTTTTCTAAAGCCAAGCGTGATGTGGGTGTAGTGCCGCAGGAGTTTAATTTTAATCAGTTTGAAAAAGTGGCTGATATTGTGATTAACCAAGGTGGATATTACGGTTTGCCACGTGCGGTGGCCGTGGAGCGTGCGGAAAAGTATTTGCGAAAACTAGGCTTATGGGAAAAGCGCAATATGCCTTCCCGCAGTTTATCCGGTGGTATGAAACGACGTTTATTGATTGCTCGTGCCTTGGTGCATGAGCCGCGTTTATTGATATTAGATGAACCTACTGCCGGTGTGGATATTGAACTGCGTCGCTCGATGTGGAAATTTTTGAAAGAAATTAATGCTGAGGGCGTTACGATTATTTTAACGACGCATTATTTAGAAGAAGCAGAAAGCTTGTGTCGTCATGTGGCTATTATTGATAAAGGCCTCATTGTTGAAAATACCAATATGAAGTCATTACTACAACGCTTGGATAAAGAGGTGTTTGTGTTTGATTTGTTGAGCGTGTTGACTCAAGCGCCATCGTTAGAAGATTATCCCGTGACCTTGTTGGACGGAAAAACATTGGAAGTTGAATTGAAGAAAGGACAATCCTTGAACCACGTATTTTCTTTATTAGCCGACCAATCAATAGAGGTGGTCAGTATGCGCAATAAGGCGAATCGCTTAGAGGAATTATTTGTTTCTTTGGTGGACAAAACGGAAGATCAAGATGAACCTGTAGTGGGAGCGAAACAATGAAAATGGCAGAGCAGTGGATTGCACTGAGTACTATCGTCCGTAAAGAAATTGTTCGCTTTACTCGAATATGGGTACAGACATTGTTGCCACCAGTGATCACGATGGGACTATACTTTGTAATATTTGGGCAGCTCATAGGCTCACGTATTGGACAAATGGATGGCTTTAGTTATGTGGAGTTTGTGGTGCCGGGGCTGATTATGATGTCGGTAATCACCAACTCATATAGCAACGTTGTGTCGTCTTTTTTCGGTGTGAAGTTTCAAAAAAGTGTAGAAGAGTTGTTGGTATCCCCAACACCTAATTATATTATTTTATTAGGTTATGTTTTAGGGGGTGTTAGTCGCGGTTTATTAGTGGGTTTTATTGTGACTTTAGTGTCCTCCTTCTTCACCGATCTAACCATTCACAGCTTGCCGATTACTATTGCCATCGTCTTTATGACCGCGGTTGTGTTTTCTCTGGCTGGTTTTTTTAATGCGGTATTTGCGCGAACGTTTGATGATATTTCGATTGTGCCGACGTTTATATTAACGCCATTAACCTATTTAGGTGGGGTGTTTTATTCCATCAGTTTACTGCCACCTTTTTGGCAATCGGTGTCGCAACTTAATCCTATTCTGTATATGGTGAATGCATTTCGTTACGGCATTTTAGGTATATCAGATATTAATATTAACTATGCATTTTTTGGTGTATTAGTATTTATCATATTGCTCACTGTTATTTGTTTGCGATTATTGGCGCGCGGTACAAGATTACGTTCGTAAGCTGTTTTTATATATTCTCTAGAATCAACCCATAAGTGAAAAACGATTTTATGTCGATTGAAAACCCATTAGGTCACCATACTATTTACCCTAAGCAGTATGACCCCAGTTTGTTATTTCCCATCAAGCGTACGGAGTCTCGTGATAAATTAAGCTTAAGTAATGATTTGCCATTTAGAGGCAGTGATCGTTGGACGGCCTATGAAGTGTCTTGGATAGATGCTAACGGGAAACCACAAGTTCGTGTGGCAGAATTTATATTGGATAGTGAATCCCCCAATATTATTGAGTCAAAGTCATTTAAGTTATATTTAAATTCGTTTAACCAAACGGTGTTTGCGAGTGAGCGAGAGGTTACCTCGAAAATGCTGATTGATTTATCAACGGCTGCTGGCGCACCTGTAGAGTTGAGCTTACAGTCATTAAATTATGCCAAAGAGTTGTTGATCGCAGAACCTATAGGGGAGTGCGTAGATGAGTTATCTGTCGATATTACGCATTATCAGCCCGCACCAGAACTATTAACGGTTTCGTCGACTGATAAAGTCAATGAAGTGGTTTTTAGTCACTTACTGAAAACCAATTGCCCGGTGACTGATCAGCCGGATTGGGCTACTGTTTTTATTGAGTACTCAGGCTTTCAAATAAATCACGAAAGTTTACTTGCTTACATTATCTCTTTTAGAGATCACCAAGACTTTCATGAGAATAGTGTTGAGAGGCTTTACTGTGACTTGCAGCAATATTGTCAGCCGGAGAGTTTGGCGGTATACGCGCGTTATACTCGTCGTGGTGGCTTAGATATTAACCCTCTGCGTACTAATTACCCTGCGGGGAAAAGCTTGCTAGAGACGAATGTCTTACGCACTATCCGGCAGTAGGCGTAGGTGTAAAACTAGATGTAAAAGTAGATGTATGAGTAAGGCAATATTAAGTGAGTGATAAGAGGGTCATACTTTGAGCTGTTTCTTAAGTTTTTTAGTGGCTTGTTCTAGGCTAGCAATCACTTTTTCTCGGTCATAATTTTTAACCTTCTCTACATCCAAGTGCATAGAAAACCCGTCAGCTGTTTGTGAAAAATAGCTTTGATTGACTCCCATTTCTTTCCGATGATCCACGACTTGATAGACTTGCACGGGGTGTGTAAATCCTTTGGCTTTGATATGTCCTCGGTCTTTGCATAAAACAGTATCTTTAACCAAGCTCCATGTTTCGTGAGAAATGAGAATTTCTTCTGCTTGCCCGGCAGATTCTAAGCGGCTAGCCAAGTTAACGTGAACGCCTAGAGCGGTATGGTCTAGATGCTTGCTCGTACCAAATGTACCGACAGTGCAATAGCCGGTATTGATGCCCATACGAATTTGTAAGGGCTTCTTAATTCCCATTTCAGCCCAAGTATGTTGCAGCTCACGCATACGTTTACCCATTGCAATAGCCATAGAAACACAGGCGGTCGCGTCTTGTTTAACTCCAAGGGAGATAGCGCTGTCATCACCAAATGTCACCATAATGGCATCGCCGATAAACTTGTCTATGGTGCCATTAAATTGCGCGACGACATTACTCATTTCGGCTAAATAGCTACTGAGAACATTAGATAATACTTCGGCTTCAAGTTCTTCACTTAGACTACTAAAACCGACAATATCAGAGAAAAAGATGGTGATGTGTTTACGTTGAATTTTGGCCTTTCGTTTGCCTTCGATAATGTCCCAAGCAGATTTTGGGAGATATTGAGAAATTTGGTAAATACGCAATTTTTGCTCTTTTACCTCATTCACTAACACTTTGTGTTCGTCTTCGATATCTTGCGCTTGTCGGTGATTATAAAAACTATAAAGGCACATATAAGTGATCGCGCCGACGCCGATAGATAAATAGATAGAGTCATTGCTCACGAGTATCAATGTTTGATGACCCAAGATAAAAAAGCCAAAACCGATACCTACAGCAAGCCCTATATTGGCAAATCCCCAGTCTTTTATACCGCCATAATAAAGTGAGCTAAAGTAGACCAATGAGATTAAAATAAGGCTAGGCCAAGGACTATAGAGTAATTCGCTAATCACTAAGCCAGTTAGTATGCTGTCACAGAGTATGAGACCGACAAGGGTTGAAGTCTTCGTATGGCTGGTATTGATGAACCATGTGACAATTGTGTAGATAAATAGCAGTAGTACTAGCCCAAGGCTAACCACATCAGCCGTTTCTTGAGTGGTAATATTGCCTATTAAGGCAATAATAATGGCGGTATTAATCACGGAGCGGCAGGAATTCTTTAATATCGCTATCGCTTTTCGGCGCTCGCCACTCAAATGGGTGTTATCGGTTTGGTAATACGCCATGGAAATAAATCCGGTTATCTCGTCTGTCTAGTGGTGTTGATGGTGCTCTGATCAAATGGTACTTTGATCAGATGGTGCTTAGATCAGATGGTGCTTTGATCAGGTGTACTTAGATCAAAAATTGCCATTTTATATCCGAACCACCGTTTCGGCAATTTGGTGTGGTGGAGCAACTTTCGGTACCGCAGTCTTATTCAATCTTTGAAAATAGCACTTTTTGAACTCAATCGCATTCGTTATTCAGCTTTTTGGCTCATGAATGTTGATTATTTGCTCAATTGAGTATTTATTTAGTAGATGTGATTTTAGTCGCTTTATCTTCTGAGTACTAGCAATAGATAAAAGAACAGCGTCTTGCGTTTTAAACAGGCTTTGTGTAGAGTGCTGCCTCTAAATTTGGAGAGGTGTCTGAGTGGCCGAAAGAGCACGCCTGGAAAGTGTGTGTACCTCACGGTACCGAGGGTTCGAATCCCTCCCTCTCCGCCAT
>AEVK01000175.1 GCA_000209515.2 gamma proteobacterium IMCC1989 | reverse complement strand
GATATAATCTGCTGCCGTTAAATTAATATCGGCATTAGAGGCGACGCCATCAATCGTCATTCGGAATTCATGGGTCGTTGAACCACTCAAATCAAAGTCGGTCGGCGCTACACCGGTAAAGTTACCGACATTGGCTTCGATCGTCACAACCACATCATCCGCTGCCTCAGAATCTACCTGAAAGGTTAACGCACCGTTTAATGCTTGTGCGCCTACAGGTGCGGCCGAGTCAGCAAAATGTACTTCTAGGTAAGAAGCATCTGCTGGTGCCACATAAGCATTGCTTGCAGTAATTTCTACCGGAGTAATGCTCGCATCGTAGGTGTAAGACTCTGATGCAACTACATTTGCGACTACACCTGTTGTAGCAGTGACGTCATTAATATTATCTACTTTACCTTGCAAGCCTTCTGCAACTGTAGTGGCCGCAATCGCCGTACCGTTAATACTTAAATCACCGGCAGCTAATGCTGTTGCTTGATCTGCTGTTGATAGTGCCACACCATTCACGGCTCCAGAAGATGTTTCACGGAAACCCAAATTGGCTAAATCTGCATCGGTGCCATTAGCGCCTTTTGTGATACTAATAGCCGAACCGTCATCAGAGCTCAATGCTAAATTACCGGTGACTAACACACCATAATCGGCTGCAGCTGCGAACTCAGTTGCTGCACCCACACTACCACCCTGATCAGTAACGTCAGTATTACTTAAACCCAGAACACTAGTCAGAGTGGCGGTATTACCAGCACCATCTTCTAAACTTAAACCAATGGCTGCGCCTGTGTCGTTACTTAGTACCAAACGACCATTGTCATTGATGCTAGCATCAACGATACCGCCTGTTTTAGAATTAATATCTGACACTAAGTCAGCAAGGTCAGTAGTGCTAGAAAAGGTGAACTCAGTTTCTTGTTGGTCTGCATTAGTACCACTAGAGTTGAAGACTGAAATAGTAAGCACTTCGTCAGCGGCTAGTACACCGCTACCTACGGTGCCAGCTTCAATAACGTTATAACCTGTTGCGGTAACACCTTCGACATTAGTATTAATATCGTCGATAATGGTTTGTAAGCCTTGAGTTGCTCCATCAAAGGCAGATAAACCCTGACCATTAATTAATACATCATCTTGACCATAAGTGACAACCGCGTTCAGGTTATCACCCGCAATATTGGTATTTAGATTTGTTAAATCTTGTACTTTATCGCCGGATAAGTCAGAAGATGTTGAGCCCAGACCTAGTGTTGAAGAACTTACTGCCGCAATTTCAAACGAAATAGTCTCGTTAGATTCTGAACCTACTTGTAATTCGATACTGCCTTGTGTGCCATCTAAAATTTTCTGGCCATTAAAACTAGTTGTTTCAGAAATACGATCTAGTTCTGCCACTAGCTGCTGCACCTCTGCATCCAATGTGGCTCTATCTGAATCTGAGTAAATACCATTCGATGATTGAACCGCTAGTTCTCGCATACGCTGCAGAATATTAGTTGATTCGTCTAGGGCACCTTCAGCCGTTTGAATTAACGAAATACCGTCGTTGGCATTACGTACCGCTTGATCTAGACCACGAATTTGAGAAGTAAAACGGTTAGCAATAGATAGGCCCGCAGCATCATCACCCGCGGAGTTAATGCGCTTGCCCGATGATAAACGTTCGCTCGCCTGATCTAATTCCGCACCCGCGCTGGTTAACTGGCGCTGTGCATTAAGTGATGCAATATTACTGTTAATCATTAAAGGCATGGTAGCCTCCTATTTTGTGTTGATAAACGTCAACCAATAGGCTGACTAAGATGACGGCAGAAATAAATTTCTAAGGTCTTAAACGGTTTATCGACAAATAGGGAATACACTTTAATGAGATAATTAACTAGCCATTGTGAACAGAACAGAATGCAAAAAGTCTAATCCTTTGATTTAACTAAATTATTTTCACATGATGACAATAATTTGACTTTTTTTATGGCTCAAAAATATGAAAGCCAAGCGATTTTGACAAAAGTATTCTAAAAAATAAAAATTGAGAGGCTTAGTGTGAGGGGATTAATTTAAAAGGATTAGCTTAAATAAATTAGGGAAGATTAGACACTTAGTAATGAAGCAACTAAAAAAACTCTACAACCAAGGGCTGTAGAGTTTTTTTAAGCTCGCCAAAATACAAGCCATAAATTATTAACCTTGCAATAACTGCAGTACTTGCTGAGGTGCTGCATTAGCCTGAGCTAACATCGCTTGCGATGCTTGGGATAGTACTTGCGCCCGGCTCAATGCGGCAGTCTCTGCTGCGAAATCTGCATCCATAATACGTGACCGTGCGGCTGATGCATTTTCAGATACATTTGCCAAATTAGATACCGTAAAATCGAGACGATTATTAATC
>AEVK01000176.1 GCA_000209515.2 gamma proteobacterium IMCC1989 | reverse complement strand
GCTGGCCAGAAAAGGTTGACCACTACACTCGGAGATAAGAGTGAAGGAAAGTTAAGGCAGTAAAGATTCTGGGGGCTGCTCACACTCTAATTTTTGTCCCAACAGCTTTTCTAGCTCGGGCAGTAAAAATGCATCATCCTCACAGGCAAAACTGATGGAGACACCTTTCTTACCGGCACGACCGGTTCGCCCTATGCGATGAACATAGTCTTCTGGCTCTTCGGGTAAACTAAAATTAACTACGTGGCTAATATTGTTGATGTGGATGCCTCGACCGGCTACGTCAGTCGCGACCAAGATTTTTATCTTGCCAGACTTAAAGCCGTCCAGTGTTTTAATTCGCTTATTTTGCGCGACTTCACCGGAAAGCAGTCCGGCAGAAAAACCGTGCTTGACTAACTGCTCATGAAGACGACGGCACTCGTCTCGGCGATTACCGAATACGATCAGGCTTTCTACGTCAGGCTGGCGCGCCAAATTGGTTAGCAACTTGTACTTTTCACTAGCCGCGACCAAATATACATGTTGCTCAACGGTATCCGTCGCCACACTTTCCGGTTCAATTTCAACAGAACACGGGTTTTGCGTCCACTGCTCAGCAAGACGCATCACATCATCGGTAAAGGTCGCAGAGAAGAAGAGAGTTTGGCGATTTTCACAACGCGGTGTTAAGCGCACAATACGTCGGACTTGAGGAATAAAACCCATATCTAGCATACGATCCGCTTCATCCAACACAAGTATTTCTACTTGATCTAAGTGCACATCTTTATTGCTCGCAAAATCGAGTAAACGACCCGGCGTTGCCACCAAGATATCGACAAATTTATTACGCACACCCTGTTGCTGCTTGGTGTAATCCATCCCACCTACAAGTGTGTGGACAGTTAAATCGGTATGTTTCACTAATAACTTCGCATCTTCAGCGATCTGCACGACTAACTCACGAGTAGGCGCAATAATCAACGCACGCGCTTCACCCGCATAACGTTCACCTTCTAATGGATTTTTAAGCAAGTCATCAATGATTGCCGTCAGAAAAGCCGCTGTTTTACCCGTACCGGTCTGCGCCTTACCGAGCATATCGTGCCCATTTAAGGTATTCGGTAAAGATTGCGCCTGAATCGGCGAGCAGTACTCAAAACCTAAGTCGGCAATCGCATGCATTAATGGTGCTTCTAAACCTAGATCATGAAAGCGGGTTTTGCCTTTTACTTCCGGTACAACAAACTGGCTAACGTCCCATGCTGGTGCTGCTGGCTTAGTTTTTTTAGGACGGCGGCGTGTATTAGCATGCTTTTTCGGCTGCCCATCATCTGTATGTTTTTCATTAGAAGATTCGTTACGAGCGATATCAGAAAAGGAAGTAGAGGAGGAGGTGACTTTACTAAAGAGTTTTTTAAACAAGCGGAATACCTAGTGATGTGATCGGTGTATTAATTAGCGACGAGTATAACACGTGGGGATATAAGTTGATTATTTATCAATCGACCACACACTTTCCATCAAAAAAGCACTCAGAATACCTTCTATTCTTGCTCATTTGCCAATAACACTTCTCGTATATAGCGCGACACAAACTGTTTGGCACGATAGGTCGAGGTAATAATATAAATCAGCAATATGCCCATACCGACTAAAATAGGCAAAGTAAAAGACGATATCAGCATCGCAAGCGAAAGCCCGACTAAAACAACAAACGTGATGTAGGTTATGGCATTACTATGCAAACGCTTACGGCAAGCCTCTGCTTTTTCGACCGTATCAACGCTTTCTCGCTTCAACGTATTGCACGTAACCAAAAAGCCTTTTTCGCGTTTACGCGCAAGGGTATTAAACAGTTCCATCATTAAACAAGCCTATAAAACATTTACTGCATTATTAAAAAAATTTTCGTCGGCAATTGAGTTATACAACTGTCCCACATATTGCACAATGTGGGTCTTTAGGTAACTTCAATTCTCGCCATTGATGCGCTTTAGCATCAAATAAAACTAAACGCCCTACCAAGGCATCTCCTGCACCGCTAATCCATTTCACCACTTCGAGTGCTTGTAAACTACCCACCACCCCCACCAGAGGTGATAACACACCAGCCTCGGCACAACTAAGAGCCTCAGTCATATCAGGACTGTACAGGCATTGATAACAAGGAGACGAGTTATCTTTTGGATTAAATACCGTTAGCTGTCCCTCAAAACGAATCGCCGCACCGGAGACTAATACCACCTGCTGACGATAACAAGCCGCATTAATGGCAAAGCGGGTATCAAAATTATCCGTACAGTCTACGATCACATCGAAAGGTTGAATCAGAGCATCCCATTCTTGCGACTGTATTTTATGATCTATCGTATGAATAGCGATTTGATCATTCAAGCCTTGCAGCGCCTGCTTAGCAGACTCGGCTTTATTCATGCCAACACTCGTCTGTGAGTGAACGACTTGGCGCTGCAGATTCGTCACGTCGACATCATCAAAATCAGCTAAACACAAATGGCCGATACCAGACGCCGCTAAATACATGGCCACAGGACTACCTAGACCACCTAGACCGACTATTAATACCCGCGACTGCTTGAGGCGTTCTTGGCCAGCGACATCGATATCAGGTAATAATATATGTCGGCTATAGCGCAGTAACTCATCATCTGTCATTGTCATTTGTGTAGAAACCGTTTTTTAATTTTGCTCATGCAATCCACTGCCCCATCGTCATTCGAGACTGACCTGCCATATCGTTTATAGTGCGGCATAAGGTGTATTGATTTTTTTGCAATATTTCTTTTACTTCTGCAGACTGCTGGTAACCGTGTTCGATCAATAGCCATCCCGAAGGACGTAAAACATGTTTCGCTTGTAGGACTATCGTTTCTATATCAGCTAAACCATTATTCTTTGCCGTTAATGCGCTATGAGGCTCGAAACGCACATCGCCTTGAAACAAATGCGGATCATTTTCGTGAATATAAGGAGGATTAGAAACAATCAGATCAACATCAGCCACATCAACTGCAACAAGCCAATCAGAACACAGCACGGTGACGTTATGCAGCTGGTGGCGCTGCTGGTTTTTTTTTGCCAGCTCGCAAGCGGCCACGCTATTATCCGCAGCGATAATATCCCAGCATGGTTTTTCACTCGCCAGAGCAAGTGCAATCGCACCGGTTCCAGTACCGAGATCAACAACACTACGCTGTTTTTCTGGCTCGTCATCCACAAATAATGACAATGCTGTTTCTACCATCACTTCAGTATCGGGGCGAGGGATTAACGTGCTTTCATTCACAAAGAGAGCGAGCGACCAAAATTCTTTTTCGCCTACGATGTAAGCAATAGGCTCACCATTAAGACGCCGTTGCATCAACTGATTGAATATTGTTTGCTGTTCTACCGTTAATAATTTTTCTGGCCACGTATATAAGTAAGTACGATTTTTTTCTAAAGCATGCGCCAATAAAATTTCCGTATCGAGTCTTGCGCTATCCGATACCGGCTCCAGCAAACAACATTGCCGTACGTTTTGCGCAATAGAATATGGCGTCGTTATCACATCACTCATCACGGTATTAAAATAATTTTTACGACGACAAGGCGGCTAATTGATCCGCTTGATGTTCGTTCACTAAAGGTTGAACCACATCATCTAAATCCCCTTCCATCACTTCGTTCAAGCGATACAAGGTTAAATTAATACGGTGATCAGTCACCCGCCCTTGTGGAAAATTATAAGTGCGAATACGCTCAGAACGATCGCCACTACCGACTAAATTTTTTCGCTCGTCAGCCATTTCTTTTGCTGCCACATCATCTTGCGCACTTTGCAGGCGCGCGGCAAGCAAAGACATAGCGCGGGCACGGTTTTTATGCTGTGAACGTTCATCTTGGCATTCCACCACTACGCCTGTAGGAATATGGGTTAAGCGAATAGCCGAGTCCGTTTTATTCACGTGCTGTCCACCGGCACCACTTGCACGGAAAGTATCAACACGCAGGTCGGCTTTATTAATCGCCACTTCTGCTTGCGCATCCGCTTCCGGCATAATCGCCACCGTACAAGCTGAAGTATGTACACGGCCTTGCGATTCCGTTTCTGGCACACGCTGCACACGATGCGCACCGGATTCAAATTTAAGCTGAGAATACACACCCTGCCCCACAATACGAGCAATCACTTCTTTATAGCCACCTTGCTCGCTGCGACTTTCGCTGACAATCTCTACTTGCCAACGGCGTTTTTCCGCATACTTGCTGTACATGCGAAAAAGATCGCCAGAAAAAATAGCGGCTTCATCGCCACCGGTACCTGCACGAATTTCTAAAAACACATTTTTATCGTCATTAGGATCTTTCGGCAACAATAGTTTTTGAAGCTCAAGTTCTAACGGCGCGCGCTCTTCTTCCGCCGATTTTAATTCTTCTTGCCCCATAGCACGCATATCTGGATCACTATCTTTTAATAGCACCTGCGCCTCTTCAAGGTTATCAAGAATTTTTCGGTACTCGTTATAGCAATTTACCACGGGCTCAATTTCGGCATACTCTCTAGATAATTCACGAAAGCGATTTTGATCCGCAATCGTGCCGGGGTCACTTAATAATGCGCCTACTTCAACGTAGCGCTCTTGCAACAAATCTAACTTTTCTAAAATGGACGATTTCATAGGAACTATTCATCAATAAAATGTTATAAAAAAAGAAATGCCAGCCCGCTATTTTTTATGAGCAGGGGGCAATACTGAAGGCAAAGAAGCCGATGGCATTGCGGGCGATGATTCTGTAGGTACTGGTATTGTAGACTTCGGTATTGTAGATTTTGCTATTGCAGGTGTTGACGCCTGCCCTTGGCGCTCATCAACTGAAAATAATTTTTGTGTTAACGATAACAACTCTTGATTACCGTCGGTACTCGCTTGCTTTAATTGACGAGTCGGTGTGTGCAGTAACTTATTCGTTAAACTATTCGCCATTTGTGTAAGCACCGCATCTGGCGAAGCACCGTTGTGCAAATCACGTAACGCTTTATCTAGCGCTTTATCTCGTAACGTTTCAGCATATTGGCGATAGGTTTTTATCGCTGAGACTGAATGCCGAACACGGGCTTCTTGCAAATAATCGGCGAGGAACTCTTCAATAATATGATGCGCTTCGTTCGCCGCATTTTCACGACTTTGCTTATTTTCATCAATGACTTCACGTAAGTCATCTACCGTATATAAATACACATCCGCAAGATCACCTACTTCACTTTCGATGTCCCGCGGAATCGCAATATCCACCATGAAAATAGGTTTATGGCGGCGCGCTTTCAAAGCGGACTCTACCGCACCTTTACCTAAAATAGGTAACTGGCTTGCTGTGGATGAAATAACAATATCTGCATTTGCTAATTGTTCCGGTATATCTGATAACAACACCGCTTTTGCCGAAAACTCATCTGCTAGCTCTTGAGCACGCGCCAAAGTACGGTTAGCAAAAATCATATTAGCGATACCTTGTTGGCGTAGGTGCCGCGCCACCAAGTCAATGGTTTCACCCGCGCCAATTAATAAAGCGGTATCTTCTTTGAGGTCAGAAAAAATTTGTTGCGCCAAACTGACTGCGGCATAAGCAACCGAGACAGGGTTTTCGCCAATGGCGGTATTAGTACGCACTCTTTTAGCGACACCGAATACTTTTTGAAACACGCTATGCAATTCACTAGACAAGGTTTCAGCGGCTTGGGCGACGGCATAACTGGATTTCATTTGACCTAGAATTTGGGGTTCACCCAAGACCAAAGAATCTAAACCACTCGCTACCCGCATCATATGCTTAACGGCATGCTCGGTATGCGCAACATAATGACAATCACGTAATAGCGCAATATCGACATCGTGATGATTGGACAGCCACTGTAACAATGATTCAGTCAACGCATTCAGCGCATCATCACTCAGCTCATGCGAGGCTTTATCAACGGCAACATTATCGACGGCAACATATAGCTCAGTACGGTTACAAGTCGACATGATCGCCGCTTCCATCGCCGGAGTATGTAATACAAGGCTTTTTAAGGCAGACTCGATTGATTCTGGGGCAAACGCCACACGTTCGCGTACATCAATAGATGCGCTGTCGTGATTAATGCCAAAGATAAATAGAGGGATCATACAATATTGTCAGATAGTACAGTCTATTACGGGCTTTCACCGTATATTAATAAATAATAAGCCATTATATGTGGGCGCGCATTGTAGCACGGCCTTGGCACAAGCTCAGCACAACATATGGAGCATGACCTAATCATGTCATACACGACAAAAAACTCCGATATGCCCCTTGGATAGATTAACGTGGAGGTTTACACTGACAAAATGAATATTGCCGCTTTAACTTGCCGATTATGTTTTCCGCTACTATTTGTTAGCCTTATTGGCGGCTGTGGCGTTTTGCCAGAAAAATCGTCAGACATGGGCAATAACAACTCATCCGTTACCGCTAATCCAACTACTGACAGGCCTGCTACAGACGCTATCGTTGATGATGACCCTCTCACACCTAAGGTAGTAACAATCCCTCTAGTAACAACCTCTATAGCAAAACTAAATGACGTAAACACTAACCAACCCAGCTTCCCAAGCGACACACTATATTCTTTACTAGTCGCCGAAGTAGCGGCCTCTCGTCGGCAATACGCGACCACCATTGATAACTATGTAGCTCAAGCTCAGGAAACTCGAGACAAATCGATTATTATTCGTGCCACACGTATCACACAATTTTTACGCGCCCATCAAGACAGTATTGATATGGGATTGTTATGGCTCGAACAAGAAC
The DNA here is from genome assembly GCA_000209515.2 of gamma proteobacterium IMCC1989. GTDB lineage: Bacteria > Pseudomonadota > Gammaproteobacteria > Pseudomonadales > Cellvibrionaceae > Endobugula. The sequence goes on along the minus strand of AEVK01000176.1, from coordinate 781 downwards.
CAGATAACCGAGAAGCGCTTACCACCGTCGCTAACGCTTATATTGAGCTGCAACAACCATTGCAAGCATTGGATTACACCGAGCAAATTATAAACAATAGCGCGCGCAACCAAGCAGCGGCTAAGGCATCACCAGACAGGTCTTTAGACAGCAAACCTATAGACGGCGGCGCACTTATTGAAACCCTCGCTAATTACAGCAAAAAATCATCGCCCGAGACCCTGTCAAAACTGACACAACGCATACAAGCACTATCGAAGACATACCCTACACTGGCAGGTATAAAAGTTGGACTAAGCACACTTCAGCAAGCCGCCGGCCACAATGATATTGCCAGAAACTGGATTGACGCCGCCTTAGCGCAAGAACCCAATAGAACTAGCGCGATTATTCAAGATGTACGCTTACTGCAGTCAACACAACAAAATGCGCTCGCCTTAAGCAAGCTCAAACAGTATGTAGAAGACACACCAAACAATCATCGCGTGCGCTTGGTATATGCACGACTGTTATCCCAGTCAAATATTCCGCAGGCCTACAAGCAGTTCACTATCCTATCCGAACAGGCGCCACAGCAATTAGACTTACGTTTCTCGCGCGCACTACTCGCGACAGAGCTAGAAAAGATGGATATTGCCCTCCCCTTATTTGAATCTCTATTGCTCGATAAATACCAAGAAGATAGCGTGAACTTTTACCTTGGACACATTCACGACTTTCAAGAGAACACTGAGACAGCTCTTCAATATTACTTAGCGGTTAAAAACGGTAATAATTACTT
>AEVK01000177.1 GCA_000209515.2 gamma proteobacterium IMCC1989 | reverse complement strand
CACAGGTTCTGCATTGCCCCGATGATGGATTGGAGTGATCGTCACTGCCGTTACCTGTGGCGTTTAATTTCTCAGCATTCACGCCTATATACCGAAATGGTGACAACAGGTGCTTTACTACATCGTGAACCAGCACGTTTCTTAGATTACAACCCTGAAGAACACCCACTCGCATTACAGTTAGGCGGCAGCGATGCAGGTGACTTAGCGCGCTGTGCGATTCTAGCGGAGCAATGGGGTTACTATGAAGTAAATTTGAACTGCGGCTGCCCTAGCGACCGAGTACAAAATGGAATGATTGGCGCTTGCCTGATGGCGCATCCGGAGAAAGTCGCCGATGCTTATCAAGCGATGCAAGATAAAGTAGATATCGAAGTCACCATTAAGCACCGCATTGGTATCGACGATATGGACGATTACGAAGGCATGGTAAATTTCATTCGCCCTATCGCCGCAAGAGGCTGCCAGACCTTTATAGTTCATGCCCGTAAAGCATGGTTAAAAGGATTAAGTCCGAAGGAAAATCGCGAAGTACCACCACTGGAATATGCTTTTGTACATCGCCTAAAACAAGAATTCCCTGAACTCACTATTGTCATTAATGGCGGTATTAAAACCTTAGACGACACTTTAATGCATCTAACAAAAGTAGACGGTGTGATGGTTGGTCGCGAAGCTTATAGCAACCCCTACCTACTCGCCGAAGTGGATCAGCATGTATTTGGTGATTCTCATCCTATTCCTTCTCGTACTGCTATTGCCGAGCAATATATTGATTACTGTGTTAAGCAAATGGATAAGGGCTCACGCTTAAATCATCTCAGCCGTCATATATTAGGTCTCTATCAAGGGGAGCCAGGCGCAAGAGCATTCAGACGGCATATCAGTGAAAATGCCCACCGCGACAATGCGACAGTCGATGTATTGGTTGACGCACTCCGCTATATTGCTTAATGTCTGGGTATTGTATTAACAAAGATAATAAAAAGGCTTTCATTAATGAGTAATGACATAAATAGCAGCACGCCCAAAAATAAATTAGAACAATTAAAAACCATGACCGATGTTGTGGCGGATACTGGTGATATTGAGGCCATTCGACAATACCAACCGTTAGATGCCACGACTAACCCATCGCTGTTACTGAAAGCAGCAAAAATGCCACAATATGAGCAACTTATTCAACAGTCTTTGGCATGGGGGAAACAACAGAGCGATGATAGTGATACTTCTATTGCGATGGCTGCGGATAAATTAGCGGTGCTGATTGGCTGTGAAATTTTATCGATTATTCCAGGGCGTATCTCTACCGAAGTGGATGCACGGTTATCGTTTGATACCGAAGCGACTATCGCTAAAGCAAAGACGCTCATAGGCTTATATCAAGAACAAGGGATCAGTAAAGAAAGAGTGCTTATCAAAATAGCGTCTACGTGGGAAGGCATTAAAGCTGCCGAAGTGTTAGAACAAGAAGGAATAAATTGTAACCTTACACTATTATTTAGCTTTGCACAGGCAGCAGCGTGTGGCGATGCCAAGGTATTTTTAATCTCACCTTTTGTTGGCCGTATTTTAGATTGGCATAAGAATAATACCGACAAAAAAGAATATACAGCGAATGAAGATCCTGGTGTTATCTCTGTGAGTGAAATCTATCGTTATTATAAGCAATATGGGATAGAGACTGTTGTAATGGGTGCGAGTTTCCGGAATACGGGAGAGATTGAAGCGCTCGCTGGTTGTGATCGCCTCACTATTAGCCCTGCATTATTAGCCGAACTAGAAGCAGATAAGGACGAGCTAACAAGGCAGCTATCTCCATCTACCAGTGACACATCACAACAACAATTTCCTCTAGTACTCACTGAAGCTGCATTTCGCTTTCAAATGAATGAAAGTCCAATGGCTACAGAGAAGCTAGCAGAAGGCATTAGACAATTTGTAAAAGACCAAATTAGTTTAGAAGTGTTATTAAAAAACTTACTGTAGACATATGATGATCGCACAATTAAAAAAATTATTTGATAGCTTGGTCGAAACTCCATCAGGGCAAACTGCAAAGCTATCAACAGACGAATTACAACTAGCAACCGCAGCACTATTAATTGAGGTGGCGACTATTGACCAACAGTTTGATAAAACAGAAGCCGATGCCTTACAAAGTATTTTATCTAGTCGTTTTAACTTAACCAAAGAGACTCTTGGGTCATTGATTGATAGCGCAAAAGAAGCCTCTAACGAGGCATCATCGTTATTCCAGTTCACTCAGCTAATTAACCAGCACTGTGACGACGAAGAAAAATACAAACTCGCATGTGAGCTATGGACAGTGGCTTATGCCGATGGCACATTAGATAAACACGAAGAGCATATTGTCAGGCGCATTGCAGATTTAATTCACTTACGGCACAGTGATTTTATTCGCTCGAAATTAGCAATAAGGGATGCAGGAAAATAGGGGCTTAGCTAAGCAGCTATATTACGAATTAACTTATTTAGATAAAAACTCTTTTGTCCATGCCAAGCGTTTATTTAACCATACCTCTTGTGTATTATTTATCGCGAAAGTACGACAAGCAATAATCATTTCCTTAACTGCTTCAGGATTACAAGATAATTCAAAAATTTTGCTAGCCATTGCATCAGTTGATAACCATTTAACCGTTTCCACAGTACCGGTATTCGCTAAGTCTTTATAATAATAGGTATCATAAGCAATCATTGGAAGGCCGCAAGCCATAGCGTCAAACACACTGCGTGGAGTATCTTCACTATGTGGGGCGGCTAATAGAAAATCATACTCAGCTAAACATCCAAATAACTCCTCACCGTACTGCATTGCTCCCTTAAGGTGAACAAGATCTTGTAGCTGTTGATCATCAATGATTTTTTTTAACTCCAGCTCTTGCTCTCCGGCTCCGATAATAGTGAGCGATACGCTCTTCTTCTCATTTTTTTCACATAATATTTCATTGATTTTTTTTGTTGCGACGATCATATCTATAATGCCTTTGTAAGCCATTAATCGTCCAAAATAAACAAGCTTAATGTTTCTATCAGTTTGACCCCAAGAAGATATTTTTTTAGCTAATCGAGCTTCGCTAAGAATAAATGACCGATCATGTGCAGTATCGTAAAAATTTTTTACTTTATCTCGCCCTTTACCGTAGTCATCGACTAACGATTGCCCTTTTAACATCACCAAATGACAAAATCGTGATGCAAAGCGAATTTGCAAACTAATCAAAGGATTATAAATATAGCGGCAAAGCCAATAGCTTTTACGAGAAAGCTTACCTGTTTGATAAGACATTTCAGCTGAGTTTCGATGATCGATATCCATCACAAAGATAGTTTTTTTGCCCTGAATAACCGCAAAAAAAATCGACATAATAGTAAAGAGCTTAAAGACATCTTTAGAGGCACTAGCATGAATAACATTAGCAGAACGTACAACTTTCCAAATGGTAGGCCATATAGAAAAAGGAGAACATAATAAAAAGTGGGGACGAGATAGGTCTACGCAGGGACCCGAGACATAATGGATAGCTTCTTTTTCGCAATCAATATGAGCAAGGTGGGATTTATTTTTGAGGTATACAGCTTCTGTCATCATTGGTGAATGAATAACGATGCGCTTTCCCCAAGGGCTCACGCGTGGCAATAGCTCTTTAAGATGCGTGGCAAATGCACTCTCACAAGCAATAGTCTGTTCATCAACACGATAAAAAGGCACTAACAGCACCATTACATAGTTCATAGAACGCCTTAAATTAACCAGTGTTTATCGGGGAGAACCGCCTAGCTATTTACTTAGCTATGACTTAACTATTACCTAGCGTCTGCACTAAATCTTTGAAAGTTTCGCGATTTGATTCATTCAGTCCCATAAGCACACAATGGGCTTCAAGTACTTTTTCTTTTACAGTATCTTCGTCTGCATCGCATACACTTAAGCCAGAGAAAGCTTCTGTAGGGCAATAATCCTGAGGAGGGGTATCAATAATTTGGCAAACAGAGTCGATACCCATTGATGTTAACAACTTGATGATATCTGTACTACTGCATATTACTATAGGTTGAATATTTTTAACGCTTTCACTTTTTACCGCTATTTTTGCAATTAACCCCAAAGTCGTACTATCCAAGCCTTCTGCTTCAGACAAATCAAATAGGATCGTACAAAAATCATTTTTACCGAATAAGGTTTCTATATATTGATCAAAAGAAACGCACAGTGTCAGCCTTACATCGCCAACCATTTTAATGACATATACACCTAAATGATCGGCCACTAAAATGCGACCTAAGGACGTTTCTAACATGACTATACTACCTTTCTAATCGAGAGCACGGCGACATCATCGGGCAACTCTTCAATATTCTTTACTTCAACAATGTCGATAATACTATCAACATGCCCTTGAGATTCTTCAACAACACGCAGTAACAACTCTTCTTTAGCTATTAGCTCTTTCTCTTCTATTAACTCTAGTATGCCATCGGAGAATAGCAAAAGAGAAAAGTCACCATAGGGCAAATCTAACTGGGTTACTTCCCACTTAGCACCTTCAAATAAGCCAATCGGCTTACCACTGCCTTCCAGAAATCTAGCTTTACCATTGGTCAATAAAACCGGTAAGGGTAAATGGCCTGCAACCACATAATATAACTTATTAGTTTCCGTATCTATCACACCAATAGTTAGAGTGAGGTGATTATTGATCCCCATTTCTATTAACTGAACATTGATCAACTCTAAAAGGCTTAATAACGCACTTTCTTGGTTTTCAAAGTCGACCAACATTTTTTTAAGGCGTACTAATTGAGCTACTACATTACGCAACCAAATGGTGACAAATGCCGGCGCTGAGCCATGACCGGATACATCTGCCAGATAGAATGCATAGTAACGCTGTGTAATATAGGCGTAATCAATACAATCACCGCTTAGATATAAGGACGGTATAATACTGTGTTCACAAATATATTGATCGGCAGTAAAAGGAGATACCGGTGACATTGATTGTTGAACGAAGTTGCCCGCTCGCTGATCCTGCTCTAAAGCCGCTATATGGCGTTTTAACTCGATATTCGCTTTTTCTGACTCTAGGCGATAACGTTCATTATCGACCAATAGTTGGCAGCGCTCTAAACTTTTATACACCGCCATTACCAATACTTCCATATCGACAATAGGCTTAATTAAGTAATCCGCCGCACCTAAGCGCAAAGCCTGCACCACATCGCCCATCACTCCCGCGCCAGAAATTACAATAACAGGCGTGCTAGGAAGGACATCATGAATCTGCTGCAGTAATGTTAAGCCATTGGTATCCGGCATACTGAGGTCAGTAATAACAAGGTCAGGCAGTAGTTCATTAAACAGAGCTAACCCGGTTGATGCATCGGGTGCATCGTAAACTGTAAACCCACTATCTTCTAGGTACGCCGTCAAGCTTTGTCGGACGCCGAGTTCATCGTCGATAACGAGTAATTTATACTGTGAATTATCCATCAATAATAGGCTTTAACACTTACTGTGGCTGGCAA
>AEVK01000179.1 GCA_000209515.2 gamma proteobacterium IMCC1989 | reverse complement strand
CACTTCCAGCAAGTGACCGAAGAAACCTCTCAACGACGAGTCAATTACATTCGTAAGTTACTCTATACCATCGGTTCCGGCGAAGAACATAAAAATATTATCCATCGCCAACAAGATCGCAACGCTTTCGGTGAAATCATCAAAGAAGTCGATGGCCGTGGTTATGAAACCGATATTGTCTACGACAAATTGGGTAATACCATCAGTAAAATCTCACCCGAAACCGATGTCTGGACTGAAGAAGCTGTACGCAACGGCACCGCCTTGCGCGAACGCCCCACCGAAAACTTCTTTTACGATGCCCAAGGCAGCTTAATTGGTAGCGAAAACGCCAACAGCGCACTAGAAACCGGTGCGGATAAATTCTACAACACCCGTTTACTCAACAACGGTCGTCTAGAAAAAGAATTCTTTGCCGACGGCGGACAAAAATCCTATGCGTATGACCGTCTAGGCAATGTGAGCCAAATCATCAATCAAGTAGGCTTAACAACCGATTACGACTATGACCGTAAAGGCCAGTTAACCGGTGTTGAGCGTTATAACAACAGCAACCAAGTACACAGCTACGACAACTACGCTTACGACGCTCGCGGCAACCGTATCAGTCATGAAAATGCCCTAGGTGACACCGAAACCTACCGCTACGATGCCGAAGGCCGTATTACTCGCCATAC
>AEVK01000180.1 GCA_000209515.2 gamma proteobacterium IMCC1989 | reverse complement strand
AAGACCGAAGATAAAGCGGTTACCGCGCCTATGTCGGTTGTGATTACCGCTTTTGCCCCTGTATTAGATGTGCGTAAAACCATCACTCCTCAGCTGCAGCAGAGAGCGGATAGCGAATTATTATTGATTGATTTAGGCGCAGGTCAGCAGCGTTTAGGTGCGTCTATTTTAACGCAGGTGTATAACGAATTAGGTGATATTGCCGCCGATGTTGATAGCCCAGAAAGGCTTAAAGGCTTCTTTAATGCAATACAAAAATGTTTGGAAGCGAGTACCTTATTGGCCTATCACGATCGCAGTGATGGTGGCTTATTCACTACATTAAGCGAAATGGCTTTTGCTGGTCATTGCGGTATCGATATTGATATTAGCGCATTGGGTGATAACCCCGTCAGCGCTTTATTTAATGAAGAGCTGGGTGCTGTCGTACAAGTCGCTGATGCGGATGTTGATGGTGTTAAGCAAGCTTTTGCTGATGCAGGCTTGAGTAATTTTGTTCACGCATTGGGTACAGTGAATACTAGCGATACGGTTAATCTATCCAACAATAATGCGGTTATTTACACCGCTTCACGTAGTGCTTTACAAGCTAAGTGGAGCGAAACCAGCTTCCGTATGCAATCACTACGGGACAATCCACAATGTGCGCAACAAGAGTTTGATCGTATTAGCCAAAACGACGCAGGTTTGAGCACATCGCTTAGCTTTGATCCCCAAGAAGATATTGCTGCGCCGTTTATCTCAGCCAGTATTATTAGTGGTGTGCGACCTAAAGTCGCGATCTTGCGTGAACAAGGCGTTAACGGTCATGTTGAAATGGCAGCAGCCTTTACCGATGCAGGTTTTGATGCCGTTGATGTACATATGAGCGATATTTTGTCGGGTCGTGCAGACTTGCAAGCCTTTAAAGGCTTAGTGGCTTGTGGCGGTTTCTCTTATGGTGATGTACTTGGTGCAGGAGAAGGTTGGGCGAAAACCATTTTATTCAACCCAATCGCTCGTGATCAGTTTGAACGTTTTTTCCATCGCGAAGATACCTTTAGTTTAGGTGTGTGTAATGGTTGCCAAATGATGTCTACCTTGCATAGTCTCATTCCTGGTGCAGATCATTGGCCACGTTTTGTACGTAATGAATCAGAACAGTTTGAAGCGCGTTTTAGTTTGGTCAAAATTGCAGACACATCCTCCGTTATATTATCGGGTATGGCCGGTTCTCACTTACCGGTAGCGATTGCCCATGGAGAAGGGCGCGCAGAGTTCGCGAACAGCGCTTCACTTACGCAATGTGATAGCAGCGGCTTGATTGCTTTACGTTATGCGAATAATGATCTGAGTATTGCCTCCACTTACCCAGCTAACCCTAACGGCTCGCCTGACGGTATCAGCAGTGTGACCTCGGCTGATGGTCGCGTAACCATTATGATGCCGCATCCAGAGCGTGTTCGCCGTGCGGTGAATAACTCGTGGAAGCCAGAAGAGTGGAGCGAAGATGGCGGTTGGATGCGTATGTTTAGAAACGCACGACAATTCGTCGGTTAACTAATAAAAATTAGGTGCAGATAAGGGGTTTCCACTAGCTTATGGAGAATTCTTATTTGCACTCGTTTTTTTGCAGTTTTCGTAAAGTATTGGCTTGTTGATCTATTGTTTGTCAGAATGCTGCTCCACTTTGCATTCAAGAGACTGATAATAATGGCTACAGTAACCTTACATGAAACTCCCTTTAATACCGTCGGTGAACTTGCAGCGGTAGGCACTAAAGCTGCTCCATTTACTTTATCGCAACAAGATTTGTCTGATCTAACGCTCGATAGTTTAGTGGGTAAAACCGTTGTGTTAAATATATTCCCTTCTATTGATACCCCAACTTGCGCAACGTCTGTGCGCGAATTTAATACCAAAGCAGCGGCACTTGAAAATACCGTGGTGATTTGTGTGTCTGCTGATTTACCTTTTGCTTTAGGTCGATTTTGTGGTGCTGAAGGTATCGAAAACGTATTAGTTGGTTCTACTTTTCGTTCAAGTTTTGGTAAAGACTACGGCGTTGAATTTAGTGACGGCCCGTTAACGGCGTTATTATCTCGCGCAGTAGTGGTGATCGGTAGTGGTGGTAATATTCGTTACACCGAACAAGTAGCTGAAATTGCTGATGAGCCAAATTATGATGCGGCTTTAGCGTCGATCTAAGTGTTTTGAAATATAATTAAGCACTATTTTAGTGCTTAATTATTAATTTTTTTACTATTTTCCATTTACTCTTTTACCAACACATCACATTTAAAAACGCCTTGTGTGTTTTCTCCGTTTTTATCTGAGCCTAAATACTTTGCTAATTTAGGCAATAGTCGCGACATTTTTTCATGTAATTCCCATGGCGGGTTTATGACCAACATCCCAGATGATGTCATGCCGTGTTCTGTTGTATCTTCCTTAATACCTAATTCAAATCGTTGGATATCTTTTATTCCGCTGTTAATGAATTTTTTCTCTAAGCGTAAAATGAGTTCTCTATCAACCACTGGATACCAAATGGCGTAAATACCGTTGGCGAATTTTTTGTAGGCTTGATTAACGACCGAAAACACTTTTTCATAATCGGATTTTATTTCATAGGAAGGATCAATTAATACCATGCCTCTACGAGACGTAGGAGGCAGTAATGATAATAGCCCGGTAAAGCCATCACTTTGCATGACTCGCATTTTATGCTTTTTTTGCAGATTCTTTTGTAAGAGTTTTGCATCGCTAGGGTGTAGTTCGTATAGCCAGCCGCGATCTTGCCTGCGTAAAAAGTGATTCGCAATCAGCGGTGAGCCGGGGTAGTGGGTGAGCTGCTTGGTTGGGTTGCAAGCATTAATAGCAGTAAAGTAGCTATCTAGCTCTGGCCAGTCTTTGGGCGTTAATCGCCCAATACCGTTAGTGAATTCGGCAAGTTTTTGTGCTTGCTCGGAATGTAAGTAATGTAGTCCCGCGCCTGCATGAGTATCAATATACTCAAAGGGCTTATCTTTTTTCGCTAAAGCTTCCAGTATCTCAACGAGAACATAATGTTTAAGTACATCGGCAAAGTTGCCCGCATGAAATGAATGTCGATAACTTAGCAAAATAGAAGCCTGTAGTGTATAAAGCTGAAATGATTAAAGGGGTGAATTTTACGCGCAATGCTGATGGTTAAGCAATGAAAGCATGTTTGCTTAACATGTTAACTTAGCGTCTTTTTGCTTGGTGTCTTTAATTAGCTATTCGGTATGAGTGTTGGAAAATATAGAAATGGCGGACCGGACGGGACTCGAACCCGCG